>CACYET010000120.1 GCA_902773515.1 uncultured Eubacteriales bacterium
CCGAGGCGCTGCTGGACGGCATGGACGCGATGGTCGTCAGCCCCGGCATCCCCAGCGACCACCCCGCCGTGGCGCGCGCGAAGGCGCTGGGCGTCGAGGTGATGGGCGAGGTGGAGTACGCCTACCGCGAGGCCACCGGCCTCCTGGTGGCCATCACCGGCACCAACGGCAAGACCACGACCACCACGCTGCTGGGCGAGATCTTCAAAAATGCCGGAAAGCGCACGTTCGTCGTCGGCAACATCGGCACACCCTACAGCGGCGCGGCGGGCGAGACGCGGCCCGGGGACGTGACCGTCTGCGAGATCTCCTCCTTCATGATGGAGACCTCCTCGAAGTTCCACCCCGCGGTCTGCGCCGTGCTGAACATCTCCGAGGATCACCTGAACCGCCACGGCACGATGGAGAAGTACATCGCGCTGAAGGAGCGCATCTTTGAAAACTGCGCGGGCGACGACTGGGTGGTGCTGAACTGGGACGACCCCGTGACCCGCGACATGGCGGGCCGCGTGAAGTGCCGCGTGGGTTGGTTCTCCTCGCGCAACGAGGTGCCGTTCGGCGCGTTCGTGAAGGACGGCGTGATCGTCTACGGCACGGCCCGCGAGTACAAGTCTGTCTGCCCGGCGGCGGAGGTGTACATCCCCGGTGAGCACAACCTGAAAAACGCGCTGGCCGCCACGGCGATGGCGATGGCCGCGGGCGTGCCCGCGCCGGTGATCCGCCACACGCTCAAGACCTTCAGGGGCGTCGAGCATCGCATCGAGTTCGTGCGCGAGCTGGACGGCGTGCGCTTCATCGACGACACCAAGGGCACCAACGTGGAATCCACCATCCAGGCCGTGCGGGCCATGGACCGGCCCACGGTGCTGATCCTGGGCGGCTACGACAAACACACGGACTTTACGCCGCTGTGCGAGGAGATCATGAAGTGTCCGATCGCGCGGATCGTGCTGATCGGCGATACGGCGAAGCAGTTTGAGCAGACGCTGGAGAAGGTGGGCTACCATGCCTGGACCCATGCGGGCTACGACTTCAAGAAGGCGATCGACATGGCCTTCGAGCAGGCCAATCCCGGCGGCAACGTGCTGCTGTCGCCCTGCTGCGCGTCGTTCGACATGTTCCACAACGCCGAGGAGCGCGGCGAGATCTTCAAGGAGATCGTCAACGCGCTGGAGGGCAAGGGGGCTTGACGCTCCGGCCCGTGATCGGGGCCAATGAGGCGCGGCGGGACGCCGCGCCGAGAGATACGGGCCGCGGGCTGTTTCGCGGCATCGACAGGGGATTTTCGATCTGCTTTGCGCTATTGATGATGGTGGGGCTGGCGACGCTCTACGCCGCCAGCTACTACAACGCGCAGGACGGTGCGGGCGCCCTGTCCGAGGTGAAGAGCCAGCTCTTCGGCATCGCCGTCGGCGCGGCCGGGATGCTGCTGGTGCTCAGGACGGACTACCGCGCGCTGGCGAAACCGTGGGTCTGCGGCGGGCTGCTGGCGGCGAGCTTTGTCATGCTGGCGCTGGTGGCAGTGCCGGGCATCGGGAAGATGCTGAACGGGTCGCGCCGCTGGCTGCGGGTGGGCCCGGTCAGCTTCCAGCCGTCGGAGTTGGCGAAGTACTCGATGATCGTCTACCTCGCGCGGGCGCTGAGCCAGAAAAAGCGCGACGTGACGCGCTTCTTCACCGGCCTCGCGCCTCTGTTCTTGCTGCCGGGCGGCATGTTTCTGCTGATCCTGATGCAGCCGAACCTCTCCACGGCGGGCAGCATACTGATCGTCACCGCCGTGATGGCGATGATCGCCGGCGCGAAGTGGAGCCACCTGGGGCTGGTCGGCGCGGCGGGGGCCGGGGTCGGCGCGTTCTACGCGCTGAGCGAGGGCTACCGGCGCGCGCGCCTGATGTCGTTTCGCAACCCCTTCGCGTTCATGACCAACGAGGGCTACCAGCTCTCCCAATCGCTGCTGGCCTTCGGCTCCGGCGGGCTGTTCGGCATGGGCATCGGCCAGGGCCGCCAGAAGTTCGCGTTCCTGCCGTATCCGGAGTCGGACTTCATATTCGCCGTGGTGGGCGAGGACCTGGGCTGGGCGGGCTGCGTGGCGGTGCTCGCGCTGTTCGCCGCGTTCCTGTTCTTCGGCTTGCGCGTAGCCATGCGCTGCGAGGACCGCTTCGGGAGCCTGCTCGCCGGGGGCATCGTGTGCATGATCGGCGTGCAGTGCGTGCTGAACGTGGCCGTGGTCGTCGGCATGATGCCCACCACCGGCCTGCCGCTGCCGTTCTTCAGCGCCGGTGGCACGTCCATCTCGATCGTCATGGCCGCCGTGGCCGTGGTGATGAACGTGTCGCGGGGAAGGGAATTAGGGAGCAGGGAGCAGGAGAACGAGGGAACAGGGAACAGGGAACAGGAATAGTGGCTGCCGCGCGCTATTTCTGTAGGGGCGGCGTTGCGCTCTCCAAAAGCCTTCCCCTTTAGGGGAAGGTGGATCGCTGCGAAGCAGCGAGACGGATGAGGTCGTTCCCCGTTCCCGGCAAGGATGGTGTCGCGCCGCTGGGAGCGGTCCCCCCCCGCCCGCCCGGTATTTCCTGTCATACGAATACAACGTCGAACCGTTACGGAGGCAACCATGTCCAACAGACGAAAATACCCCCGCCGCACCCAGGCGCTGCCGTGGGTGGCCGCCATCGCCGCGCTGCTGGCGATCCTCGCGCTGCTGCTCGTGAACGCGGTGTTCGTGGTGCGCGACGTGCGCATCGAGGGCGCGGGGGAGATCCCCGAGAGCGACGTGCGCCGCCTGTCGGGCATTCGCCTGGGCACGCGCATCGGCAGCGTGGACGAGGAGCGCGTGCGGCTGGACGTGGAGAGCGACGGCCGCGTGGCCTACGTCGGCCTGAAGCGCGTGCTCCCCAGCCGCGTGGTGCTCACGGTGCGCCCGCGGACGATGGACGCCGTCATATTGCAGGGCGGCAAGCTCCTGGTGCTGGATACCGAGGCCTACGTGGTCGCGGTCACGGACCGCGTACCCGACTCCGGCGCGGTGTACGTCACCGGCATCAAGCCCTCCCACTACACGCTCGGACGCCAGCTGGACACGGCGGACGGACGCTGCGGCTGCATGAAGGCGGTGCTGGAGGCGCTCAAGAAGCACGGGGCCACCGGCTACGCGGCGGAGCTGAGCGTGGCCGACACCGCCAACCTCAAGATCATCACCCGCACGGGCATCACCGTGCTGCTGGGCGATTCCGGCAACATGGAGAACAAGATCGCCTGGATGGCCGGGGCGCTGGCGGACCTGGAGGCCCGGGGCGAGACCACCGGCCAGCTGGACGTTTCCAGCGGCACGAAGGCCGACTATGCGCCGCCGCCCGTTGAGGAGACCCCGGAGCCGGAGCAGACGCCCGAGCCGCTGGGCCAGGTGTACTCCATCGACGGCGTCATCTACGTGGACGGCGTGCCCCAGGAGCAGGGCGACGCCTCGCAGCCCGTCAGTTAAGACGGCGTGGAGAACATGTGACTTTCCCTTGCCGTAAATTTGAAACTATTTTGAAAACTGCGGAAAAAGGCGAAAATCGGCGGTTTCCAATTTGCATCCGGATGAAAATCCATGTATAATACGGGTATGTTGGATAATCGGTACAACTGGATGAATGTCCATCAGGGAACACAGGAATAGGATGGGGCGACAACGCTTATGAAAACGCAAATTGCTGCCATTGAATTTGGGACCTCCAAAATCGTCACGGTGATTGCGCAGAGCGGCGGCATGGACCGCCTGGACATCATCGGCTCGGGCACGGTGCCCTACGACGGATATTCCGACGGCGATTGGAATACGCCGGGCCAGATGATCCAGCGCGTGCGGGATTCGATCGCCGCGGCGGAGCTGGAGGCCAACTCCAAGATCAAGGAGATCTACGTGGGCGTTCCGGGCGAGTACATCCACGTGCGCGCCTGCGAGACCGAGGTGGAGCTGCCGGACGGCACGGTGGACGAGGCGGCGATCAACGCCGTGCAGGACGCCGCGGCCGAAAAGCTGCACATCGCCGAAGAAGGCGGCCTGGTGATGCACCGCACGCCCTCCTGGTTCATCGTGGACGACGGCAAGAAGACCATGACCCCCGGCGGGCGCGGGCAGCGCCTGCGGGCCCTGACCACCTTCATCATCGCCGATCCCCAGTTCATCGAGGATGTCACCGAGATGATCGGCCGCCAGAACATCACGATCCTCGGCTTCCTGTCCTGCTCGCTGGGCGAGGCGCTGCTGGTGCTCTCGCTGGAGGAGCGCGACCGGGCCGCGATGCTGATCGACGTGGGCTACCTGAACACCGAGATCAGCGTGGTGGAGGGCGACGCCATCATCTATCACGCGATACTGCCCCGGGGCGGCGGCCACATCACGGCGGACCTCGCCACCCACCTGCGCATACCGATGCGCGCCGCGGAGCAGATTAAGCGCGGCTATGTATTCAATCCCGACGAGTTTGACGCAAACTCGTTCTCGGAAGTCTATGACGAGCGCGGACGCCGCATGACGTTCCCGCGCGAGCAGGTCAGTAAGATCGTGGAGGACAGCTTCGGCGAGATCGCCGGGATGATCGACATGACCCTGCGCAACGACGCGGAGGCGCTGCTGGGCAAGAAGAGCCAGGTGTTCCTCACCGGCGGCGGGATCGCCCTGATGCGCGGCGCGCGCGAGGCGCTGGCCGCGAAGCTGAACCGGCCGGTGAAGGTCTCCGCGATGCCCGACACGGTCACGCTGGATGGCTATTTGGAGGGCGGGCGGTGCGCCACGGCCTTCCCTTCGATGGTCCAGATGTCGAATGGCGGCGTGATGCGCAACCTGATGGGTTCGACCACCAACGACTACCATACTTCCGGGCGAATCTGGGGCACGAAAGCCGGCGCGCACAAGATCGGCGAATTGTGGATCCGCGTGGGCGGCTGTGGCGGCGGAATCACCCTGCCCATCAAGGCCGAATGGCCGGAGCTGGCCGAACTGGCCGAGTCCACCGGCCACGGCGGCGGGGACTTCTGGGAACTATACTACTTCGCGCGGGAGATCCTGACCGGCGAACCCGGTCCCTGGAATGTCTATTCCGCGGCAGACGTGGTGCTGACGGGCATCATGGCCGCCCGCAGCAGCGCCCAGGGCGGCAACGTGGTCGAGGTGCCGGACTTCCGCAAGCCTGAGGTCCGTGAACCATTCCGCCACGACGACGGGCACTGCTGGCCGAAGGACTTCGATGCGACGCATATCTTCCCAGAGGACCATGATCGCGAACTTACGAAGCACTTCACGCCGACCATGGCCTCGCTTTACCCGATGGATCCGCAATCCGGCGGCATTACCCTCTACAACATGGTGATGCAGGGCATCCGGCTCTATCCGCAAATCGCCGACGAGGCGGGACGCCTGCGGGTAATCAAGGCCGCGCATCGCCTGCTGGAGCACCTCCCCGCCCTTGCGGAAAACTGTCGTATGGCGCGCAAAATCGCCGAGGCATACCCGGAGTGCCCCGCCGGAAAAACCCTTGCACGCGTCATCCGCGAGGAGGACTTCGCAGGAATGGAGGATACCTCCGGTACCTCCACGAAACTGCGCCAGTGGCTCGAAAGCGTAAAATAAGAGATTTATATCGTTAATTTGGGAAAATAGACTGATGAGCGGCGGAACAAATCCCAGCTGCAAAATGGGAGGGACGCGCTCCCCCGCAAGGTGTAATCTAACTCAATGATATAAATTCCCTAAAAAAGATGCTGACTGGGTTGATCTTGTGCGTGGCCACCGGCGTCGTCTGGACGCTGGTGGGCATCCTCTACAGCCGCGCGTCACAACGTGACGGCAGGAGCTTCGTGCCTTTCATGGCGGCCTACTCGTTGGTCTTCGTCCTCACCACCTGGACG
>CACYET010000121.1 GCA_902773515.1 uncultured Eubacteriales bacterium
GAGAGCTGCTGGGGGCGGTTTCTGCTGCTGAGCCACAATGCGACATTCGAGAACTGCGTCTGGCGGCATGGCATCGCGTCCGGCGTGCTGCGAAGAGAAGAAAGCTCCAGCGAGGTATAGCGCATGCGATATCAAAATCCCATACTGTACATGGACCTCTCCGACCCCGATGTGATCCGCGTCGGGGAGGATTTCTACCTGACCGCGTCCTCCTTCACCTACGTGCCCGGCCTGCCGGTGCTGCACTCGCGGGACCTGGTGCATTGGGAGATCGTCGGCTGCGCCGCGGACTGGCTTCCCGCGCAGAGATACGACAGGCCCGCCCACGGCTGCGGCATCTGGGCGCCCAGCATACGGTATCATCGGGGCACGTTCTACATCTACGCCTGCATGCCGGACGAGGGGCTGTGTGCGTGGACCGCCGAGGACCCAGCCGGGCCCTGGACGTGTCACCTGGTCAAGGCGGTCACCGGGTGGATCGATCCCTGCCCGCTGTTCGACGAGGGCGGCGCATGGCTGATCCACGGCTTTGCCGCCAGCCGGGTCGGCATCAACAACGTGCTGTACATCCACCGCCTGTCGGACGACGGCCTGTCCGTACTGGACAAGGGCCGCCGGGTGTACGACGGCGCGGAACACGGGGACGTCACCGTGGAGGGCCCCAAGCTCTACCGCCGCGACGGGACCTACTGGATACTCTGCCCCGCCGGAGGCGTCCGCAGCGGATACCAGCTCGCGCTGCGCTCCGAAAACCTCTTTGGTCCCTATGAGCGCCGCGTCGTGCTGGAGCAGGGCGCTTCCCCCGTCAACGGGCCGCACCAGGGCGGCTGGATCGACGACGGGCGCGGCGGGGACTGGTTCATCCACTTCCAGGACGTCGGCCCCTACGGGCGCGTTACGCACCTGCAGCCCGTGGACTGGTCCGACGGCTGGCCCGTCATGGGCGATCGGGGAACGCCCGTCCCCGGGGGCGACACGGGACTCGAGCCCTTCCCGGTCGGCATCCCCCTGTCCGATGACTTCGAGGCGGGGCTCGGCCCCGTCTGGCAGTGGCAGGCCAATCCCGACCCCGCCCGGTTCGCGCTGTTGAAGCCGGGCCTGCGGCTGTACGCCGAGCCGGTCCCGCGCCTGTACGACGCCGGTTCCTTCCTCTCCCGGCTCATGCCCTGCCGGGATTTTGACATGGACGTGCGCCTGACCGTCTCGGCGGGCGAATCGACGCGCGCGGGGATCGGAATGATGGGAGAGCGCTACGCCTATGCCGCGCTGTGCGGCGACGCCATCCGGCTCTTCCACGGCGCCAAAGACGGCGCGGAGCGCGAGATCCTGTCGCGCCCATGCGAAACGGCGAAGCTGCTGCTTCGCCTTCGCGTCCGAAAAGGACTGGCCGCGTTCTTCTATGGAACGGAAGGGCGCGAGCCAGTCGCCCTCGGCGAGCCCTTCCCCATGGCCCCCGGAGGATGGACCGGCGCGCGCCCGGGCATCTTCTGCATCGGTTCCGGCGGGCATGCGGACATCCGCTCCGTCCGGATCACGAAATACTGATAGCTCCGGTCACTTCCCCGCCCGGAGCATTTCCGTATAGCACATCACAAACGGCGCGACGCCCTTGGCGTCGTTGGCCACGACCGGCTCGGAGATGTAGTACTCAAAGCTGCCGTCCCGCCGCCGGTTGTCCTCCGGCCCCAGGCCCGCGACCAGGCAGATGCCGCCCAGCTCCGGCTCCCCGTCCCGCCAGACGAGACGGTCCTTCAGCGTACCGAACGCCTTGCGGCCCAGCGCCGCCATGCCCTCGTCCAGAAGGCCCAGCCGCGCGCCCTTCAGCATGCCGCAGGCGATCATCGAGCTGCCGCTGGACTCCAGGTAGTTGCCTTCCCGGCCGCCCTGGTCCACCACCTGCCAGTAGAGGCCGGTGTCCGGGTCCGCGTAGCGGGCGACGCTCTGGGCAAGGTCCCGGAAGGTATCGGCGATCCCGTCCCTCTCCGGGCCCTCCGGCAGTATCTCGCACAGGTCCGAGAGCGCCATGAAGTACCAGCCCAGCGCCCGCAGCCAGACGCAGCGGCTCAGCCCGGTCTCCGGGTCCGCCCAGAAGACCTTGCGGCTCGCGTCGTAGCCGTGGCGGTACAGCCCGGTCGCCTCGTCGCGCATCCGCGCCCGGACGGTCCCGACCTGCGCGGCGATGTCGCGCACGTCCCCGTCCCCGAACGTCAGCCGGTACAGCGCCTCAAACGGCTGCGCCATGTAAAGGCCGTCCAGCCAGACCTGGTTCGATCTCCGCGGCCCGGCGGTACTTCTCCTTGCCCGTCATGCGGTACGCGGGGAACAGCACCCGGCCCTCGTTGAAGTCGTCCAACTGGCGCTTCTCGGGGTCGAACGTCAGGATGCTTCCGTCCTCGCGCACGAAGTGGTCCGCCACGCGCTCGGCGAAATCGGCATAGCGACGATCCCCCGTGATCTCCGTCAGGGACAGCAGCGCCGTGAGCATGCAGCCGTCGATGTAGTTCCACGTCGCCTGCCTGCCCTCGCGGAGCTTTTCCATGTTCCACGCCGTCCGCTCCGGCGTGCTCTTTTCCATCAGCCGGAGGATATACGCCTCAACGCGTTTCATCTCGTTTGCTCCTCTGTCTTTCTTCATTGTGCCTGACGCGGTTCTTCCGCCAGATCCCCCTGCGGTACAGTATGTACAGCACCAGCGCGGCGATGTCGCGCACGTCCCCGTCCCCGAACGTCAGCCGGTACAGCGCCTCAAACGGCTGCGCCATGTAAAGGCCGTCCAGCCAGACCTGGTTCGGGTTCCCTGGAACAGGCCGGTCAGGCTGTTGTAAAAGCCGTTACCCCACGCCCAAAACGCCATCAACGCCAGAAAATCCGCCGCCATGCCGATCACCTGCGCGTCGGAGGAAAAGATGCTCACCAGCCCGCGCGACACCGCCGGGCGGCTGATGACCAGGCCCCCGGCGAACAGGAAGCACACGCTGCACAGTATGGAGAGGAGGCAGCCCCTCTGCGCGCGCTCCGGCTTGCCCGCGCCTATGTTCAGCGCCGTCATCGTCGCCGTGGCGGAGCCCATCGCATTGGAAGGCATGGAGATCAGCCCGTTGATCTTGTTGCCGATGCCGTAGGCCGCCATGGCCTGGCTGCCGTAGGTCAACACAGTCCGGCTCATCAGCAGAAAGCCGAGCTGCATCGTGCTGGAGCCCAGCGCCGTCGGAAGCCCGATGCGCGCGATCTGCCGAAGCTGCGCCTTGCGCGGGCGCAATTCCCCGCGCGCCAGGTGCAGCGCGCCCTTCGGGTTCACCAGCGACGCCAGCGCCACGGAGGCCGCGACCGCCTTCGCGCCGACGGTGGCCAGCGCCGCGCCCGTCGCGCCCAGGTCCAGGACGACCATCAGCAGCGGGTCCAGCGCCATGTTGATCAGCACGCCGAGCAGGTTGACGAGCATGGGCTTCACCGTGTTGCCCTGGCTCTGGCTGACGGCCTGGAACACGCTGACCGTAAACAGGAGGGGCATGTCCAGGATCACGAGCCGCAGATAGTCGATCCCGGCGTCCAGCACGCCGCCCGTCGCGCCGAGCCAGCGCACCAGAGCCGGCGTCAAAAGGCAGATCAGTCCCGCGCAGAGGGAGGCGAACAGCACCGCGCAGGAAAACACCTGGTTCGCCATGCGGTTTGCCTCCGCCCGCCTGCCGGCCCCCAGGTGCTGGCCGATCAGCACGGACCCGGCCACGCTGATGCCGCCGCCGAAGCTGATCGCGATGTTCTGCACCGGCGTGACCAGGTTGATGGCCGCCAGCGCGTCGGTCCCTACCCTGCCGAGCCAATAGGTGTCCGTCAGGTTGTAGCAGGTCTGGATCACGCTGTTGGTGACCACCGGCACGGCGATCGCCAGCATCGCCCGGATCAGGCTTCCCTCCAGGACCTGCCTGAGGACGTCCTCGCCAATCCGTTTCAAGTGATCCCTCCCCAAACGAGACCTCCGGTCGCCCGGGTCACTCCTTCACCGCGCCGATGTTGATGCCCTTGACAAAGTACTTTTGCAGGAACGGATACAGCAGCATGAACGGCAGGATGGCGACGATGATGCAGGCGTTTCGGATCGTGTTCTCCGTGGCGCCGCCCGCCACCTCCGGCAGGTCGGAGGACTGGATCATGTCGCGCAGCTTCATCTGGAAGTTGTACAGGTTCCGGTCGGTGATGTACAGCTTGAAGTTCGTGTAGTCGTTCCAGTAGGCCACGGCGAACATCAGGCCGATGGAGGCCAGCGCCGCCTTCGACAGCGGCAGCGCGATGCGGAAGAACGCGCCCATCGGCGTGCAGCCGTCCAGGTCCGCGCTCTCGAACAGCGACTTCGGGATGCTCTCGAAGAAGTTGCGCATCAGCACGAGGTTGTACACGTTGATGGCCGGCAGCAGGATCGGCCCCAGCGGGTTGTCCGTCAGGCCGATGCGGCGCATGACCAGGTAGCTGGGGATCATGCCGCCGGAGAAGATCATCGTGAACAGCAGGATGTTGGCAAACAGCGTTCTAAACGGCATGTCCCACTGGATGAGCACGTACGCGCCCATCGTGGAGAGCGCCAGGCCCAGGAACGTGCCCGCCACGGTGGTGTAGACGCTGACCCACAGCGGGCGCAAGAGGCTGGGATTGCTGAATATCGTGGCGTATCCGGCCAGGCCGAACTTCGTCGGCACGAGCTTTACGCCGTAGCCCGTCGTCAGATCCAGCGAGTCGATCAGCACCTTCCAGATCGGAATGAGTATGACCAGGCAGACCACGACGAACACCAACCCGTTCACGAAGTTGAACGGCGTGTACTGGGAGCGGGGCTTGTTCAGGCCGGTCGGGCCCTCCACCTTCAGCCCGGAGGGCGTCACGTATTGAACGTTCTTGTTCTTCATATTGCGCGCCTCCCCTCTACACGATCCCGCGCCCGCGGACCTTCTTGGACGCATAGTTGCAGATCAGCATCAGCGCCAGGCCCACCAGCGAGCGGAACAGGCCGATCGCCGTCGTGTAGCCGTAGTCGGCGGACGCGCCCGAGTTGAACGTCTGGTAGTACACGTAGGTCTGCAGCACGTTGGTCGCGCGCTTCACGCTGTCGTTCTGCAGCACGAACACGCTCTCAAACAGGTTCATGATCTTGGCCAGGTTCAATATCAGCACCGTGATGATCGTGTTCCCCAGCGCCGGGAACGTGACGTACCGCATCTTCTTCCAGCGGCCCGCGCCGTCGATGGAGGCGGCCTCGTAGATGCCGGGGTCAATGCTGGTGAGCATGGCCATGAATATGATCGTCTGCCAGCCGGTCTCGCGCCAGACGTTGATGATGTAGTACCAGACGCGCCACCAGCCCTTGTCGGCCAGGTAGTAGACCGGCTCGTCGATCAGGCCCAGCTTGATCAGCGCCTGGTTCACTAGGCCGCTCTCCGAGGGCGAGAGGATGAGGCTGAACACAGAGGCCGTCACGACCCAGCTCATGAAGTGCGGCAGGTAGATGACCGTCTGGCTCACTTTCTTGAACTTCAGGCTGATCATTTCGTTCAAAAGCAGCGAAATGACCACCGCCAGGCCCGTGTTCAGCAGCAGCTTCACCACGGAGAACACGATCGTGTTGGCGAAGGCGACGGAGAACTGGCTCTGCTTGAACAGCTTTTCAAAGTTCGCCAGGCCCACCCACTTGGGATCGCCGACAACCTTCCAGGAATAGAACGCATAGCGGATGCCGAACATCGGCGCATAGTGGAACACCGCCACGAACGCCAGCACGGGGATGAACATCAGGTAGAAGCCCCAGTACTTGCGCATGCGCATTCCCAGCGGCTTCTTCTCGTGCCGCAGCGCGCCGTTGGAGACGACAGATGCCATAGGGAGCACACCTTTCTCTTGGAGTAGACAACAGGGGGCGGCGGAATCTCCGCCGCTCCCTGGGTTGGACCCTGAAAACGGATTACAGGGCGTTCAGGCTCTCGACGATCGCCTCGGAGCTCTCCAGGCCGCCCTCGTCCTCGAAGCGGGCGTAGCCCTCCTCCACGGAGATGTTGCCCAGGGCGATGTCGGCGATGATCTCGCTCTTGAGGATGGTCAGATCGCCGTTCAGCTCGCTCAGCTCGTCGGTGCCGGGCACCAGGCCGGCCATGCGGCTGTTCTCGTTGAACAGCGCGGAAGCGGCCTTGGCTTCGGGGCGCACGCTCTCCTCCTTGGGGTCGTAGTAGCCGTCCGCGAAGGAAGCCAGGGAGAGCATCGGGTCGATGTGATACTTGGTGTACAGGGCGCCGGGCTTCTCCAGGTTCTCCAGCATGTGGAACTGGCCTTCCTCATACTCCTCGTCCAGCACGGTGCCGGCCTTGGTGCTCCAGTAGACCTCCTCGGGGCCGTAGGTGAACAGCATCTGGGTGTCGCCGCCGTCCAGCATGTCGTCGATGAACACGTCAAACACCTTCTCGGGCTCCTTGCAGGTGCTGGTGATGCACCAGACCGGGGGCACGCGGTCGAAGTACAGCGGCAGGCCCTCCAGGGGCTTCAGCACGACCAGCTCGCCGTCCTTGCCGTTGGCTTCCAGGTTGGTCTTCAGGTTGGTGGCCCAGGTGCCGGCCCAGTAGGTGAACACGCCGAAGGAATCGTCGTAGAACTTGTCGCGGCAGTCCTTGGTGCTGTAGGTCAGGGTCTCCTTGTCGATCAGGCCGTCCTTCACGGCGTCCTGGATGCGCTGCAGTGCCTCCTTCATGTTGTCCTGCGTGAAGCCGTCCACCCAGGTGCCGTCCTCCAGCTGTACAAAATAGGGATAGGCGTCCTGATAGAACTCGGGCAGGTAGTTGATGAAGGGCGCCTCGCCGCCGACGAAACCGGCCGCGGCGACGGGAGCGGTGTTGTACTGCTCCTTGAAGGCCTTGAGCATCTCGATGTAGGCGTCGTAGGTGGTGGGGGCCTCGGTGATGCCGCAGGCATCCATCCAGGCCTTCTTCACGTAGGTCACGCAGCCGTTGCCGCGGGTGGGGGCGAAGCCGTACAGACGGCCGTCCAGCTTCAGGCCCTCGAAGACCTTGTCGCCGGTGAAGCGGCCGCTGTTCTTGGTCCGGCTGTTTTCCCAGGCGTCGGTCATGTCCCACAGGGCGCCAGCGGAGGCGTAGTCCACGTAGTAGGTGGAGGACAGGATCAGCACGTCCGGCCAATCGTCCTTGTTGGACATGCGCTGCTGCATCACGTCGTAGTAGGAGCTGTGGTCGGGCTGGATGATCTCCAGGTCGAAGCCGGGATGGAGCTCCTCCCAGCGGGCTTCGAACTGATCGCGTCCGTTGTTCTGGTCCGGGATCGTGCCGTCGACGAAGATGGTGATCTTGATGGGTTCTTCCGCAGAGGCGGAGATCGCGGCCATGCTCATGCACAGGACAAGAGCCAGCATCAGGGCAATCAGTTTCTTCATGGTCTTCTCTCTCCTTTTTGTCTTTTCTGTCCACACATATTTGAACCTTCCGGTTCAATTGCTGTCTATATTATACATGAAGCGCTCCGGCGAAGTAAATATCTGAAATTGTTTTGTATATGGACAAAACGGATGTGCCCGCCGGTCAGGGCTGCTTGCCGATGTAGGCGAGGATGCCGCCGTCCACATAGAGGATATGGCCGTTGACGAAGTTCGAGGCGTCGGACGCGAGGAACACCGCCGGGCCCATCAGATCCTCCGTGTCGCCCCAGCGCGCCGCGGGCGTCTTGGCGACGATGAACTGGTCGAACGGATGCCTGCTGCCGTCCGGCTGGCGCTCTCTGAGCGGCGCGGTCTGGGGCGTGGCGATGTAGCCCGGGCCGATGCCGTTGCACTGGATGTTGTACTCGCCGTACTCCGAGCAGATGTTGCGCGTCAGCATCTTCAGGCCGCCCTTCGCCGCCGCGTAGGCGGACACGGTCTCGCGGCCCAGCTCGCTCATCATCGAGCAGATGTTGATGATCTTGCCGTGGCCCTTTTTGATCATCGAGGGAATCACGGCCTTGGAGACGATGAACGGGGCGATCAGGTCCACATCGATGACCTTTTTAAACTCGTCGGCGGGCATGTCGCACATCGGAATGCGGCGGATGATGCCCGCGTTGTTGACCAGGATGTCCACGACGCCCACCTCGGCCTCGATGCGCTTCACCAGCGCCTGCACGGCGGCCTCGTCGGTCACGTCGCAGACGTAGCCCGTCGCGTCGATGCCCGCTTCGCGGTAGGACGCGAGGCCCCTGTCCACCAATTCCTGGTTGATGTCGTTGAACACAATCTTCGCGCCGCAGCGGGCGTAGGCCGTGGCGATGGCAAAGCCGATGCCGTAGCTGGCGCCGGTGATCCAGGCGACCTTCCCCTCCAGGCTAAAGTTCTTCAGAAAGTCATTCACGGCAATTTCCTCCTTGTGCGTATCGATGGAAAGCGGGGTTATTTCAGGTCGGTCGTGGCGATGCCGTCCATGTCGTCAAACGCCTGGTTTTCTCCGCCCATCGCCCAGATGAACGTGTAGTTGCTCGTGCCCGCGCCGGCGTGGATGGACCACGACGGGCTGATCACGGCCTGCTCGTTGGTCATCACGATGTGGCGCGTCGTGGGTGTGCGCGGGCATCGTGTTCCACACGCTTCCGCTCTCCAGCACCGTCATGCCCATCGACAGCTGGCAGGTCTTCAGCACATCCGGATGGATGAACTGGTTGATCACGCGCTGGTTGCTGGTCTCGGCGCTGCCGCAGGGCTTCTTGGCCGCGTCCGCGATGCGGATCAGCCGGGTCTCGTAGCTGCAGTGCGCC
>CACYET010000122.1 GCA_902773515.1 uncultured Eubacteriales bacterium
CGCAGGGCTGACGGATGAGGTCGTTCCCCATTCATCCCTGTAGGGGCGGCGATGCGCCGCCCGCCCAAGACGTATCTTTGCGTTCCCGGGCGGGCGCCGCATCGGCGCCCCTACTTTTGGCATGCGCGGATTCCAAAAGCCTTCCCCTCTGGGGAAGGTGGCAGCCCGCAGGGCTGACGGATGAGGTCGTTCTCCTTATTCCCCTGTAGGGGCGCTGCGCTGCCCGCCCCGCCCGGACAATTGCATCGATCCTTTCCCCGCTTGTTTCCGGCGGGGAAATGTATTATAATAACAGACAATAAATCAGGGGAAAACGGACCCGGCGGGAGGTTGCGCGATGCGGGTTGTGGTGGGCATGTCCGGCGGCGTGGACAGTTCGGTGGCCGCGCTGCTGATGAAGCGGGCCGGTCATGAGGTGATCGGCGTGTTCATGAAGAACAGGGAGGAGAAGGACGAAAACGGCGTCTGCACCAGCGAGCGCGACTGGGCCGACGTCCGCGCCGTGTGCGACCGGCTGGACATCCCCTACTACTCCGTGAACTTCGCCAGGCAGTACCGCGAGCGCGTGTTCGAGCATTTCCTCGACGAGTACCGCAAGGGACGCACGCCGAACCCGGACGTGCTGTGCAACCGCGAGATCAAGTTCGACGTGTTTTTGGACTTCGCCGAAAAGCTGGGCGCCGAAAAGCTGGTGACGGGCCACTTCGCCGACATCGACCGCGCGGGCGATGAATACCGGCTGCTGCGCGCCAGGGACGAGAACAAGGACCAGACCTACTTCCTGTACATGCTCGGCCAGCGCGCGCTTTCGAAGGCGCTGTTCCCGGTGGGCGGGCTGCTGAAGGGCGAGATCCGCCAGATCGCCCGGGAGGCCGGCCTGCCCGTCAGCGCTAAAAAGGACTCCACCGGCGTATGCTTCATCGGGGAGCGCAATTTCAAGCAATTCCTCTCCGGCAACGTGGTGGGCCGCCACGACGGGCTGATGTACTACACGCTCGGCCAGCGCCGGGGCCTGGGCATCGGCGGCGGCGGCAACGGCCAGCGCTGGTTCGTGGTGAAGAAGGACCTGGAGAAGAACGTGCTGGTGGTGCACCAGGGCGAGGACGAGGCGCTGCTCTACACCCATGCGGCCGTCGGCGGCGATCTGACCTGGCTGGCGGGGCATCCGCCCGTGGAGGAGGGCGTCGAGCTGGCGTGCCAGGTCCGCCTGCGCCACCGCCAGCCGTTGCAGGAATGCCGCCTGACGCTGGCGGACGGGCGGGCGCTTATGGCGTTCCCCGTCGCCCAGCGCGCCGTGACGCCCGGGCAGTCGGCCGTGTTCTACCGGGGCCGCGTCTGCCTCGGCGGCGCGATCATCGACGAAAATGGGGTCGCGCCGTAAAAAAATGCCCCGGGGGGCTGTTCACGGCCCGCGTTTCATGCTATAATATCATTAGCTATATGTATATTCATGCGGGGAGGCTGTTCTATGAATTCCAAAAGCAAAATCTGGCAGATCGTGTTGTTGGTGCTGCTGGTGGCCGCCATCGCGGCGATACTGTTCTTCAACAACAAGCTGAATGCCAGCAAGGAGACCCTTTCCGACACCATGGCGCAGCTGACCGAGTCGCAGGAGAACGCCGCGGCGCTGCAAACGGACCTCGACGCCACCAAGGCGGACCTGGACGCCGCGCGGGCCGATTACGAGGATGTCAGCGGGCAGCTGACCGAATCGCAGGCGAACGCCGAAGCGCTGCAAGGCGAGCTGACCGAGTCGAAGGCGAACGCCGAGGCGCTGCAGGGCGAGCTGGACACCGCCAACGGGCGTGTGACCGAGCTGGAGACCGCGGCCACCGAGGCCCAGGCGAAGATTGCGGACCTGGAGAGCGCCGTGGGCGAGAAGGACACCGCCATCGCCGACCTGGAGAGCGCGGCCACCGAGGCCCAGGCGAAGATCGCCGACCTGGAGAGCGCGGCGAGCGAGGCCGAGGCGAAGATCGCGGACCTGGAGAACACCGTGGGCGAGAGGAACGCCGCCATCGCGAACATGGAGAGCGCGGCCACCGAGGCCCAGGCGAAGATCGCGGACCTGGAGAATGCCGTGAGCGAGAAGGACGCCGCCATCGAGGCGCTGGAGGCCGCCGCGGCCGAGACCGCTGCCGCCGCCGGCCAGGAGTCGGGCATCGGCGAGGATGAGGAGAAGCCCGCCGAGGGCAAGGACGAAAAGCCTGCCGACGAGAAGGACGAAAAGCCCGCTGACGAGAAGGAAGAGAAGCCCGTCGAAGGCAAGGACGAAAAGCCTGCCGACGGGAAGGAAGAGAAGCCTGCCGAGGGCAAGGACGAAAAGCCCGCGGACGAGAAGGAAGAGAAGCCCGCCGAGGGCAAGGACGCGCTGGCGGAGGCCGTGACCGACGTCGAGGACTCGATCGTGAAGATTGCGGGCTTGCAGGGCGTCGAGGACGCGGTTCCCGAGGCCGTGGCCGCGGTGGACCTGGAGGCCGTGAAGGCCGACGTCGCCGCCATCATGGAGGACGAGACCAAGACCCCCGAGGAGCAGGCCGAGGCCCTGAAGGCCATCGAGCAGCAGCTTGCCGAGGTGATCCCCGAGGAGGTTGAAGCCGCCGAGGCGGAGCTGGAGGCGGTGCAGGCCCAGCTGGAGGCCTCCGAGGCCGAGGTCGAGACGCTGTCCGGCGAGCTGGCGGATAAGCTGGCCACCATCGACGAGCTGAACGAGGAGATCGCCGCGCTGGGCGCCCAGGCCGAGACCGACGCCACGCAGCTGGCCGACCTGCAGGCGCAGCTGGCGGACGCCGAGAGCGCCGCCGAGGCCAAGGGAGAGGAGCTCGCCGAGGCGCAGGCCGTCTACGAGAAGAACCTGAACGAGCTGGAGGCCTATCGCGTGAAGCGCGACCCCGCCAGCGGCGAGGCCCACATCGCCACCGCCGTGGACAACGCCATCGAGGTGGCCGCGGACGGCGTGACCGCCGCGTGGCAGTACGCCAACAGCGACCTGTCCGGCAACTCCGCCACGCTGAGCCTGGTGCTGGACGGCGAGGAGATCTACAAGTCCGCCGCCCTGAAGCCCGGCGAGGTGATCGAGAGCGTGACGCTCGAAAAGGCGCTGCAGCCCGGCACCTACCAGGCCATGGCCGTGACCACCGTGTACGACGACAAGGGCGAGGCGCAGGTGACCACCCGCGTGCCCGTGACGCTGAACGTGGCGGGCTGATCGCGGCCTGGCTTCCCGGCGCCGAACGACGGCCGCCGGACGCATGAATGACGCGAAATACCTGTAGGGGCGCCGTTGCGGCGCCCGCCCCCGGCGGTGCCGGGTTCCAATTGCTGCCGCGCGGCAAATCGCAGCGGACAGCTGGATTCGGGCGGGCGGCGCATCGCCGCCCCTACAGTGGGTTTACGGGGGATCGCGCGATGACGATGAATGGGAACGGCCGCGCCGCCGTGCCGGACGCCCTGCGGGACTTCTTTCGGGAGCGCCCGCGCCTGGCGCTGGCCTTCTCCGGCGGCACGGACAGCGCCTACCTGCTCTATGCCGCGCTGGCCTGCGGCTGCGACGTGACGGCGTTCTACGCCCAGTCGCCGTTCCAGCCGGCCTTTGAGCGCGCCGACGCCGAGCGCGTGGCGCGCGAGCTGGGCGCGAAGCTGGTCGTCGTGCCGCTGGACGTGCTGGCCGTCGAAGAAGTGCGCGCCAACCCCGCGGACCGCTGCTACCACTGCAAGCGCGCGATCTTCGCGGCGCTGACCGAAGCGGCGCGCGCGGCGGGCTACGACGCGATCATGGACGGCACGAACGCCTCCGACGACGCCGCGGACCGCCCCGGCATGCGGGCACTCCGGGAGCAGGGCGTGCTGTCGCCGCTTAGGCTGTGCGGCATCGCGAAGGACGCGGTGCGGGCGCATTCGCGCGCGGCGGGGCTGTTCACGTGGGACAAGCCCGCCTACGCCTGCCTGGCGACGCGCGTCCCCGCCGGCACGCCCATCACCGCCGAGATGCTTCAAAGCGTGGAGGTCGCGGAGGCCGCGCTCTTCGGCCTCGGCTTTTCCGATCTGCGGGTGCGGCTGTTTCACGGCGCGGCCCGCGTCCAGCTGCCCGCGGACCAGCTGCCCCGCGCCGTCGAGCGCCGGGACGCGATCCGGCAGGCGCTGAAGCCGTGGTTCGATACGGTGCTCTTGGATTTAATGGAGAGATAGAGAAGGAGACGACCTCTTCCGGCGCTGCGCGCCACCTTCCCCTAAAGGGGAAGGCATGGAAAACTGCCAAAAGCCTTCCCCTTTAGGGGGCCGTAGGCCTAGCGTCAGCGTCAGGTGGCAGCCCGCAGGGCTGACGGAAGAGGTCGTTCTCCCTAAATAACGCTGGAGGAAAACATGGACAGAAACCAACTCCTTGCCGCGCTGAACGCGGTGCGGGACGGCAGCATGACGCCCGAGGCCGCGCTGGGCCTGTTCGCGCGCGCGCCCTATGAGGACATCGGCTACGCCAAGATCGACCACCACCGCGGCCTGCGCGGCGGCGCGGGCGAGGTGATCTACGGCGCGGGCAAGACCGCCGGGCAGATCGCCGGCATCCTCGAGCGGATGCTGGCGGCGGGCGGCGAGAACATACTGATCACGCGCCTGGACGCCGAGAAGGCGGCGGAGGTCGCGAAGTCCGCGCCGCTGTTTTACGACCCCGCCTCCCGCGTGGGCATCGCCAACCGGACGGACAGGCCCCTCGTCGGCAGCGTGGTGGTGGCCTCCGGCGGCACCAGCGACCTGCCCGTCTGCGAGGAGGCGGCCCTGACCGCCGAGGCGCTGGGCAGCCGGGTCACGCGCCTGTACGACGTGGGCGTGGCGGGGCTGCACCGGCTGCTGTCGCACCTGGACGAGCTGCAATCGGCGCGCGCGGTGGTGGCTGTGGCGGGCATGGAGGGCGCGCTGGCCAGCGTGATCGGCGGGCTGGTGGACTGCCCGGTGATCGCCGTGCCCACGTCCGTGGGCTACGGGGCCAGCTTCGGCGGCATCGCGGCGCTGCTCTCGATGCTCAATTCCTGCGCCAGCGGCGTCAGCGTCGTGAACATCGACAACGGCTTCGGCGCGGGGTTTTTGGCGAACCGGATCAACTTGATGGATGGGATTGTATAATATGAAAACACTGTACATCGAATGCAACATGGGCGCGGCGGGGGACATGCTGATGGCCGCGCTGTCGGAGCTGATCGACGCGCCGGACGCCTTCATCGACCGCATGAACGGCCTGGGCCTGCCCGGCGTGCGCTTTGAGCGCCGCGCGGCGCAGAAGTGCGGCGTCACCGGCACCCACATCGCCGTGACCGTGGACGGCGCAGAGGAGCACTCCCACGACGTGCACGATCATGAGCACGCCCACGACCACGATCATCCCCACGATCATGACCACGATCATCCCCACTCCCACGACCATTCAGAACTCCACACTCCACACTCCACACTCCACACTCACCATCACTCCCACCTTTCCGACATCCGCGCCATCATCGACGGCCTGCCCCTTCCGGACAATGTGAAGGCGGACGCCGCCGCGGTATACGCGCTGATCGCGCGGGCGGAGTCCGAGGTGCACGGCGCGCCCATGGAGCACATCCACTTCCACGAGGTCGGCACGCTGGACGCCGTGGCCGACGTGGTGGGCGTGTGCGCGCTGATGGACGAGATCGCGCCGGAGCGCGTGGTGGTCTCGCCGGTGCACGTGGGCAGCGGCGAGGTGCGCTGCGCCCACGGCGTGCTGCCCGTCCCGGCCCCGGCCACGGCCAAGATCCTCGCGGGCGTGCCGATCTACGGCGGCGCGATCCGCGGCGAGCTCTGCACGCCCACGGGCGCGGCCCTGCTCAGGCACTTCGCCGCCGAGTTCGGCCCGATGCCCGCGATGGCGGTGGAAAAGATCGGCTACGGCATGGGCACGAAGGACTTTGAGTGGGCCAACTGCGTGCGCGCGATGCTGGGCGCGGCGGACGCGCCGAGCGATTTGGCGGACGCGCCGGGCGATTTGGCGGAAGAAGCAGAGGAAACCGCGGTGGAGCTGCGCTGCAACCTGGACGACATGACCGGCGAGGAGATCGCCTTCGCCGCAGACGCGCTGCGCGAGGCCGGCGCGCTGGACGTGTGGACGCAGGCCATCGGCATGAAGAAGGGCCGCCCGGGCACGCTGCTGTCGGTGCTGTGCCCGCCCGCGCGCGAGCGCGAGTTCGCCGCGCTGATGCTCAAGCACACGACCACGATCGGCGTGCGCTGCCAGCCGGTGCGGCGCTACACCCTCGCGCGGGAGGCCGTCTCGCTGGACACGCCCCACGGCCCCGTGCGCGCCAAGCGCTCCCGCGGCTTCGGCGTCGACCGCACCAAGCCCGAGTTCGACGACCTGGCCGAGATCGCGAAGCGCGAGGGCATCGGCGTCGGGGAGGTCTTGTAGGAGTGAGGAGTTAGGAGTGAGGAGTTGAGAGTGGAGTGTGGAGTGTGGAGTGAAGAATGAAGAATGAAGACTGAAGACTGAAGAGTGGAGAATGGGAAATTAGGAATTAGGAATGAGGAATTAGGAATTAGGAATGGATAGCGGCTGCCGCGCATCCTCTCTGTAGGGGCGGCGATGCGGCGGAAAGTCCGCCCCTGCGCTTACCCATAGCCTTCCCCTTTGGGGAAGGTGGCGCGAAGCGCCGGATGAGGTCCCCTTATGCTACGCCTCGCGCCTTTGCTCCGATAAAGGCGCTGAGCCAAACGAAGAGGACCTCTTCCGCCCCCTGACGGGGG
>CACYET010000123.1 GCA_902773515.1 uncultured Eubacteriales bacterium
AAGTCGAGGAACGCGTACAGCGCGCCCGCCGGCTCCGTCGCCAGATCCTCGTAGGTGTGCAGCAATATCATGCACACGATGCAAAACGCCTTCAGGCAGCCCCTTTGTGTATCCGTGGCGCGCTCTACGGGCGGATCAGCGCCACGGCCACGTCGTTGACGTTGGTGCCGGTGGGGCCGGTCATCACCAGGCCGTCCACCTTCCTAAGGGCGTTGTAGGCGTCGTTGTCCTGCAGCACCGCGTCGATGGACACGCCCAGGGCCCCGAGCGCCTCGCGGGTGTCGCCGTCGGCATAGCCGCCCGCGGCGTCGGTGGGGCCGTCGGTGCCGTCGCTGCCCACGGAGAACACCGCCGCGTCCAGCCCGGCGATGCCCGCCGCCGCCGAGAGCGCCAGCTCCTGGTTGCGGCCGCCCTTGCCATGCCCGGTGAGCTTCACCACCGTCTCGCCGCCAGCGATGAAGGCCAGCGCCTTGCCGTCCTGGGCGTGGGTCTTGAGGATCGAGGCCAGGAAGCTGCCCGCCTCCCGAGCCTGGCAGCAGAGCTGGTCCGTGAGCATGATCGGCTCGTAGCCCAGCCTTTCGCAGGTGACGGCCGCCGCCGCGCACAGCTCGCGCACGGAGCCGTTGATCTGGGTGTGCACGTTGTCCAGCGACTTGGGCGTCTCGATCGTCAGCAGCTTCCGCGCCGCGTCGGACATCCTGAGGTCGTACTTCTTCGCGATGCGCTGGGCGTCCTCGGCGGTGGAGGAATCCGGGCAGGCGGGGCCGGAGGCGATCATGTCCAGCGGATCGCCCAGGATGTCGGACAGGATCACTGCCTCCACCCGCGCGGGCCAGCACAGCTGGGCGAAGCGCCCGCCCTTGACCTGCGACAGGCGCTTTCTTATCGTATTGATCTCCACGATGTCCGCGCCGCAGGCCAACAGCTGGCCGGTGATGTCCTGGAGCTCCGCGGCCTCCACCAGCGGCTTCTCAAACAGCGCGCTGCCGCCGCCGGAGAGCAAAAAGAGCACCGTATCCTTCTCGGAGAGGTCGCTCACCAGGTCCAGCGCCGCCTGGGTGCCCCGGAAGGAGTTTTCGTCCGGCACGGGGTGCCCGGCCTCGAAGCACTCAAAGTTCGCGATGGGGCCCATCACGTGGTCGTACTTGGTGACCACGACGCCCCGCTCAATGCGCTCGCCCATGCATTCGGACGCGGCCTTGGCCATCTGCCACGCGGCCTTGCCCGCCGCCACCAGCAGCACCCGGCCCGGGAACTGACGCCCGGCCAGGGCGCGCTGCACCGCGGCGTCGGGCTGCACCGCCGCAATGGCCTCGCGAACGATCTGATTCGCGTGTTCGCGCAACAGCTTGTTCATAGCTTCATTCTCCCATCATGATGTCAAAGGGGGCGCGGCGCGCCCCCTTGTGGTTCTGTGATATCAGAAGATCAGGTTCAGTATGAAGATCTCCGCCATGGCCGCCAGGCCGATGACCAGCGTCATCAACGTCTGGGTCTTGTAGCCCTCCTCGGGGGTCATCTCGCCGAAGTTCGTGACCACCCAGAAGTAGGAGTCGTTCGCGTGGGACACGGTCATGGCGCCCGCGCCGATGGCCATGACGACCAGCGAGATCTCGACCGGCGTCGTGAAGCCCAGCACGCTCAGCAGCGGCGCGACGATGCCCGCGGTGGTCGTGATGGCGACGGTGGAGGAGCCCTGCGCGCTCTTGAGGATCGCGGCCAGCAGGAACGGGAAGAAGATGCCCATCGCCTGCAGCACGGAGGCGTGCTCGGTGATGAAGTTCACCATGTCGGACGAAGCGATGACCTTGCCCAGCACGCCGCCCGCGGCGGTGACGAACAGGATCGGGCCGACGGTCTTGAGCGTGTCGTTGGTCAGGTCGTAGAACTCGGCCTTCTTGCCCGCGCCCAACAGCTGGATGATGGCCAGCACGGTGCCGACGGCCAGGGCCATGATCGGCGTGCCCAGGAAGGTGAAGAACTCGGCCAGCCAGCCGGTCGCGCCCGCCATCGCCACGATGGAGGACGCCGCCATCAGCAGGATCGGCACCACCAGCGGCGCCAGCGCGTTCAGGCCGCCGGGCAGCTTGCCGTACTCGGCCTTCAGCTCCTCATAGGTCTTGACGGTCTCGCCGGACTCGGCCAGCTCGTCCGCGGACTTGATCTTCTTGCCGATGGCCTTGGCGTAGAGCATGCCCGCGATCAGCGGGAACACGGAGCACAGCGCGCCCAGGCCCATGACCAGCAGCAGGTTGCTGCCCACGCCCAGCGTATTCGCCGCGGCGATGGGGCCGGGCGTCGGCGGGATGAACACGTGGGCGATGTACAGGCCGCAGGACAGGCACACCGTCATGGCCACGCTGGAGGCCTTGGTGCGCTTGACCAGCGCCTTGCGGATCGGGTTGAGGATCACGAAGCCGCTGTCGCAGAACACCGGGATGGACACCACCCAGCCCATCAGCTCGATGGCCAGCTCCGGGTTCCGCTCGCCCACCAGCGAGATGACCATGTCGGCCAGCTTCAGCGCCGCGCCGGTCTTCTCCAGCACCGAGCCGATGAACGCGCCCAGTATGATAACGATGCCGATGGACGTGAAGGTGCCGGAGAATCCCGCGCCGATGATGCCGGGAATGTCCGTCAGCTTGATGCCGGCCACGATGGCGAGCACCAGGGAAATGCCCATGATGGACAGGAACGGATGGACCTTCAGCTTCGAAATCAGAAGGATCATCACGACGATGGCCACCACAAAGGCGATGATCAATGGGACACCGGTCATAAACACTACCCCCTCTGTCTGTAGGCCGGCTTTTCGCCGGTACAACACGATTTTAACACTTTCGCCCAACATTGTCAATCGCATCCCGCCCGTTTTGGCGCGCGGTCCGGCCGCTTTATTAATTTTCGACTAACAGTCGAAAAACGCTTGACACGCGCCCCGGGCTGCGCTATGATAATAACCGACCGACAGTCTAAAAACGGAGGTTGCCATGAAGAAGGGACAGAGAACAAAGCAGGCGCTCCTGCGAATCGCCTACAGCCTTTTCATCTCCCGCGGATATGAGAACACGAGCGTCGACGACATCATCGAGGAGGCCGGCATCGCCAAGGGCACCTACTACTATCACTTTGAAAGCAAGGAGCAGACGCTGGAGGAAGTGATCGGCATGATGATCGACCAGGAGGCCGAGGCCGCCCGGCAGGTCCTGAGCTCCGGCGCCCCCGTGCCGCAGAAGATCGTCGGGATCATCGCCTCCCTGCGCCCCAGGCAGGAGGAACAGCCCATAGAGGGCGCGCTGATGCGGCCCGAGAACGCCCTCATGCACGCCAAGATCAAGCGCCGCCTGGTGGAGACCGTGGTGCCGCTGCTGTCAGAGGTGGTGGAGGAAGGCATCGCGCAGGGCATCTTTTCCTGCGACAACATCCCGGAGCGGGTGCGGATGCTGCTCGTCATCAGCAGCGAGATCTTTGACGAGGGGCAGTTCACGCAGCGCGACGTCGAGGTGTTCATCGACATCACGGAAAAGCTGCTCGGCGCGCAGCCCGGGACGATGGACTTCGTCAGGGCATTGATTCATTAGGGAGCGATACCGATGCGCGAAAAGAGAAACTTCAACAAGTTCCTGCTCCTGTGGGCGGGCGAGCTCATCTCCTCCATCGGCGGCGGGCTGACCAGCTTCGGCCTGGGGGTGTACATCTTCCAGCAGACGGGCAGCGCCGCGAGCATGGCGCTGGTGACGCTGCTGGGCTTCCTGCCGACGCTGCTCTTGAGCGTCCCGGCGGGCGTGCTCGCCGACCGCTACGACCGGCGGCTGTTGATGATGGTTGGCGACGGGTGCTCGGCGCTCGGCATCCTCTACATCCTCGTCTGCATGATGCGCGGCAGCGCGTCGCTAACGCAGATCTGCGTCGGCGTGTTCGTGAGCGCCGTATTCTCCGCGCTGCTGGAGCCCTCGTTCCGGGCGACCATCACGGACCTTCTGACCAAGGAGGAGTATTCCAGGGCCAGCGGGCTGGTCTCCCTGGCCGGGAGCGCCCGATACCTGTTCTCGCCGGTCATCGCCGGGTTCCTGCTGACGGTCAGCGACGTGAAGCTGCTGCTCGTGATCGACATCTGCACCTTCTTCCTGACCGTCGTCAGCGCGGCCGTCGTCCGAAGGGGCATCGGCAGCCAGGCGGCGGAGAAGAAGGAGGCGTTTCTCAGGAGCCTCGGAGAGGGTTGGCGCGTGCTGCGCGCAAAGAAGGGCGTGCTGATCCTCGTGGGGCTGTCCTCCGGGATCACGCTGTTCATGGGCATGTTCCAGATTTTGGCGGAGCCGATGATCCTGTCCTTCAAGGACGCGAAGACCCTCGGCGTCGCGGAGACGGTCTGCGCCTGCGGCATGCTGGCGAGCGGACTCGTGCTCGGCGTCAAGGGATTGAAGGGGCGCTACGTCCGGACGCTGGGCGTTTCCCTCATACTGGCCGGACTGTTCATGTGCGGGTTCGGGCTGTTTGAGAGCATGGCCCCGATCTGCGCCTTCGGGTTTCTGTTCTTCGCGGCGCTGCCCTTCGCCAACAACTGCCTGGACTACCTGATGCGGACGAACATCCCGGACGAGGCCCAGGGAAGGGCCTGGGGCATGATCGGGTTCCTGTCGCAGCTGGGATACGTCGTGGCCTACGCCGTCTCCGGCGCGCTGGCGGACGCCCTCGGGCGCGCCAGCGGCCTCGGCGTCGGAAGGGGCGCGGCATGGGTCATCATCGCCGCGGGGGCAGCCCTCGCGCTGATCGCGTCCGCGGTCTTATTGCCCAAGAGCATTCGGGAACTGGAAAAGCAATGAGGAGGTCATCGAAATGAAAGCGAACACCGCAAGCGTTGGAACCGTCAAGCCGTACAAATACAGGCCGGTGCTGTTCTTTGCCCTGGCATACCTGTTCACATGGATGTTCTGGATCCCGGCCATCTTCGTGCCGCAGGAATTCGGCGGCATCCTGATGCTGATCGGCCTGCTCGCCCCGGCCGTCGTGTCGACCGTGTTTGTCCTGGCGTCGGGCTCGGACCTGTTGAAGAAGGACCTCAAAATCAAGCTCATCGGCCTCTACAAGGTCAAGTGGCGCAACGTCCTCCTGGCCGTCGTCCAGTTCGCCGGCATCGTGGCCTGCTCGATACTCCTCTCCCTCGCCTTCGGCCAATCGCTCGATCAGTTCTCGTTCACCGAGGACTTCTCGTTCACCGGCGTCGGCATCGGCAGCGCGCTGATCACGGTGACGCTGGCCTCGATCATCGAGGAGGTCGGCTGGAAGGGCTACTGCGAGGACTCGATCGGCGCCTACATGAACTGGTTTTGGGAGTCCCTGATCTTCGGCGCCCTCTGGTCGTTCTGGCACTTCCCGCTGCTCTTCATCAAGGGCACCTACCAGGCCGGCTTGATGGTGAATCCGCTGTACGTGGCCAACTTCTTCATCAGCGGCATCCCGCTGGGCTTCATCATCACCTGGGTCTACCTCGTCAGCGACCGCTCGATCCTGGCCTGCATGATCTATCACCTGTTCGTGAACTTCATGCAGGAGAAGATCGCCATGACGCCCGAGACGAAGTGCGTGGAGACGATCGTCGTGACCGTCGTGGCCGCGATCATCGTCGTCACCAACAAAGACATGTTCTTCGAGACCCGCCACGTCGGAAAGCTGCTGGAGACGCGGTACGGCGTGGACTAACGCGCCCTCCTCATCGCAGGTCGGGCGTGGCGACGCCGTCCATGTCGTCAAACGCCTGGTTCTCGCCGCCCATTGCCCAGATGAACGTGTAGTTGCTCGTGCCCGCGCCGGCGTGGATGGACCACGACGGGCTGATCACGGCCTGCTCGTTGGTCATCACGATGTGGCGCGTC
>CACYET010000124.1 GCA_902773515.1 uncultured Eubacteriales bacterium
AAAACGATAAACCCTTTTCTTCTTGTCGAACATAATTGATTATTGATTTTTTGTTGATTTGATGTTACAATATAAGTGCGCCCGCTCGACGCGGGCCCGGCGCTCGTTTTTTGGCGACGCCCGTGGGAAAGCGCAAACGATTTCCCCGGACAGACGAAAGGGGGAGGACCGAACTTGAACAAGGGTGTGATCGTCCCGGATGGCAGGCACGGCACGAAGTCGGCGAACTTCAAGTCCTACATGCGCCGCTACGGCACGCTGTACCTGCTGTTGCTCCTGCCGATGGTGTTTTTCATCATCTTCCGCTACGCGCCGATGGCCTACATACTCAGCGCCTTCAAGCAGAACAACATCTTCAAGGCGCCCTGGGAGCTGCCCTGGGCCAAGAACCACGGCTTCGAGTGGTTCATAAAGGCGTTCAAGGACCGCACGTTCCACAACGCCCTGCGCAACACGCTGACGCTGAACCTGCTGGACCTGGTCTGCGGCTTCCCCGCGCCGATCCTGCTGGCGCTGCTGTTGAACGAGCTCTCGTTCAAGCGCTTCAAGAAGATCACGCAGACCGTGCTCTACATGCCCCACTTTCTGAGCTGGATCATCATCTCCGGCCTGGCGCTGCGGCTGTTCGCCAGCAACGACGGCCTGATCAACATCCTCTACAAGCGCATGACCTCCAACCCCGACGCCTCCATCCCCTTCATGAGCAAGCCGAACTGGTGGGTGGCCACCTACGTGGTGCTGGGCATCTGGAAGGAGGCCGGCTGGGGCACGATCATCTACCTCGCCGCGCTGACGAACATCAGCCCCGAGCTGTACGAGGCCGCCGCCGTGGACGGCGCGGGCCGCTTCAAGCGCATCTGGCACGTGACGCTGCCGGGCCTTCGCCCGACGATCATCACGCTGCTGATCATGAACCTGGGCCGCATCCTCGGCTCCGAGTTCGACCGACCGCTGGCGCTGAGCAACAAGCTGGTGACGGATGTGTCGCACGTGATATCGATCTACGTCTACCAGCGCGGCCTGCAGAACAGCCAGTTTAGCCTGTCCACCGCCGTGGGCCTGTTCCAGAGCGTGGTGGGCGTCATCTTCCTGATCGCCGCGAACAGCCTGGCCAAGCGCATGGGCGAGCGCGGCATCATGTAGGGGAGGTGGCCGCAAGTGATCAAATCGAAATCCACCCGCTTCGGCGACTGGGTGATCGCCGTCGTCAGCTTCATCGTGATGTTCATCTGCCTGGTGCCGATGCTGAACGTGCTGGCGCGCTCGCTGTCCTCCGCCGACTACCTGATCCGCAACGAGGTCGTGCTCTGGCCGAAGGGCTGGAACGTGGACGCCTACACCACCGTGCTCAGCGACGCCAAGTACGTGCACTCGCTGTGGTACACGGGCCTCTTGACGCTGTGCTGCACGCTGCTGTCGCTGGCGATGACGGTGATGTGCGCCTACCCGCTGACCTACGACCAGCTCAAGGGCGGCAAGGTGCTCAACGCGCTGATCCTGTTCACGATGTACTTCTCCGCCGGCATGATCCCGCACTACCTGCTTCTGAAGAACCTGAACATGCTGGACACGGTGTGGGTGCTGGCGATCCCGGGCTGCCTGAGCGTGTACAACATGATCATCATGCGCTCGTTCTTCTACGGCGTGCCCGAGAGCCTGCGCGAGGCCGCGGAGATCGACGGCGCGGGCCCGATCCGCACGCTGATCCTGATCTACCTGCCGCTTTCCAAGGCGGTGCTGGCCACGCTGGCGCTGTTCTACGCGGTGGGCCGCTGGAACGGCTTTTCCGACGCGCTTCTGTACCTGAAGAAGCGCGAGGACCTGTTCCCGATCCAGCTGCTGCTGTACAACATCCTGCAAAACACCACCAACGTGGAGGTGGCCACGCAGGAGGGCTTCTCCACGCCCGGCCTGGGCGAGACGCTGAAGATGGCCACCGTCATGTTCGCCACGGTGCCGATCCTGCTGATCTATCCCTGGCTGCAGCGCTACTTCGTCACCGGCGTCACGCTCGGCGCCGTGAAGGGATGATTACAATGTATCTTTGAGCCCGGAGGCTCACAATATAGAAGGAGGAAGACCACATGAAGAGACTGTTGACCCTCGTCCTGGCGCTGGCCATGCTGGTGTCCGTGTGCGCGTTCACCGCGTCCGCGGAGGAGCTGGTGGACGGCAAGTTCGCCGAGACCAAGCACATCACCGTTGAGATCTACAACCGCAACAACGACGGCGGCACCGATCCCACCAACAACGTGTACACCGACTACATCAAGCAGGGCATGCTTGAGCAGCACAACGTGGAAGTCGAGTTCGTCTCCATCGGCCGCTGGACCGAGGTCGACGACATGAACACCGCGCTGGCGGCCGGCGACGCGCCCGACGTTTGCGTGACCTATTCCAATCCCACCATCGCCAAGTACGCGCAGATGGGCGGCATCGTGAACCTGAACGACATCGGCGGCAAGACCCTCGAGGAGTACAAGGACATCCTGCCCAACCTGTGGAACCTGCTGGGCCCCACCAACAACATCTTCTGGGACCAGAACCCCGAGACCGGCGACCTGTGGGCCATCGAGGCGACGCTGGCGGAGAACGCCCGCATCAACACCTTCATCCGCAAGGACTGGCTGGACAAGCTGGGCCTGGCCCTGCCCACCACCGAGGAGGAGTTCCACGACTGCCTGGTGGCCTTCCGCGACAACGCCGAGACCCTGCTGGGCGCGGACGCCGACAAGATGGTGCCCTACAGCACCAGCTATGACGTCGGCTGGCGCAACGACCTGCTGTTCATGGCCTACGTGCCGGACGACGCGAAGGACGAAGACCTGTACATCCACGGCTTCGACGACCGCCACCTGCTGTATCCCAACTACAAGGAAGGCGTCCGCGTGCTGAACAAGTGGTACAACGAGGGCCTGGTCTGGAAGGACTTTGCCGAGTACAACCAGGATTCCTCGCACGAGGACGACATGATGAAGGCCGGCTTAGTGGGCGCGTTCCAGCACAACTGGGATTATCCCTATCGCGGCGGCGACGACTCCATCCAGGCGAACCTGCAGCGCAGCGCCGGCGACGACGCGGCCTACATCGCCGTGGACTGCTTCGTGAACGACGCGGGCGTGCACCGCAAGTTCCTGGCGCCCCCGATTGACCGCAAGGTGTTCTTCCCGGCCACCAACGAGGAGCCCCTCGCCTCCCTGCTGTACCTGGACTTCATCTCCGATCCGGAGACCATCGCGTTCCTGCAGCTGGGCAAGGAGGGCGAGAGCTACAACGCGGTCGAGGGCGGCTTTGAGAAGCTGGCCACCACCGGCGACTGGCTCCAGAACAGCCTGAACAACATCGACTACACCATCACCGTGAACGGCCTGTACCTGGGCGACGCGACGGCGGTCACCACCGCGCTGGGCTACGCGCCCGTGGCGTCCGACCTGATCAAGACCGCCAACGCCGCCGCCAAGGCGGACGGCCGCATCGTGAAGGTGTTCAACTGCGGCGACATCGAGGCCGAGCAGGAGTACGGCACGCAGCTGCCCACCTTCCGCGACACCCTGCTGAACAAGGCCGTCGTGGCCTCCGAGGAGGAGTTCGACGCCGTGTACGACCAGTGCATGCAGGACTACCTCGACAACGGCGGCCAGGCGATCATCGACGAGCGCGCCGCCAAGATGGCTGACATCTTCGGCTACACCGCCGAATAATCCGAACGATCCGCCCGTCGCGGCGGAAGGACGCGGCCACCGGCTCTGCCGGTGGCCGTTGTTTTATGCGCCGAACCTCCGCTTCAATCGGGCTCCCGAAGGGACCGCCGCCGCGGTCCGCACTTCCGACGGGGTTTGAGCCGATTTTGCCGCGCTGCGTTCATACTGAGTACATGAACGGCATATATAATAGCAGTATCGGGGGTCGCCACTCTCGTTTACATAAATAACCAAAACCCACTGTTCCCCGCCCGGGCGCCGGCGGTTCGTCAGCGCTTCAATCGGCGGGGACAGACAATTTTGGCACAGGGGAACATCATTTGCTTTGTGGGTAAGCGACCTCATCCGTCAGCCCTGCGGGCTGCCACCTTCCCCAGAGGGGAAGGCTTATGGAAGCATTGCCTGTTGCCTTCCCCTTTGGGGGACGTAGGCCTAGCGTCAGCGTCAGGTGGCCCGCGAAGCGGGTCGGATGAGGTCGTTTCGCACTTCCGAAACTAAACGATGCCGCCCTGTTGACATTGTTGCGCTCATCCTATAAAATATAAGGGTATCGTTCGAGGCTGCGCGCGGCGCGGGAAAGGAGGGCCCATGTATTCCTACTGCCTGTTCTGTAACACCGTCAAGAGCGCGCTGGTGGCGACGGCGATCCGGCAGAAGTTTGGCTACATCGCCTTCTCGCCGAAGATCGTGCAGCGCAAGTGGATCAAGGGCGCCTGCCACGAGGAGATCAAGGACTACCTGCCCGGCTACGTGTTCGTCTACACCGAGGAGCCGATCACCCGGTTCCGCGAGATCTGGCAGATGGAGGGCCTGCTGCGCTTCCTGGGCCGGCGCGAGACCCAGTACCAGCTGGAGGCCGACGACCGGCGCTTCGCCCAGATGCTCTACGCCCACGACGGCACCATCGGCATCATGAAGACCTACAAGGAAGGCGACCGCGTGAAGCTGGCGCAGGGCGCAATGGGCGACTTCCGGGGCGAGATCATCAAGCTGGACAGGCGCAAGGGTCGCGCGCTGTTGCAGTACAACTTCGATGGCAACATCATGAACGTCTGGGTGGGCTATGAGATGATCGAGGACGACGAGAAGCCGCAGATCCCGGCGGAGTAAGATCCTTTGCTTCGCAGGCCTGCCACAGGCCTGCGAAGCAAAGGATCTTTCTCTACCAATTGTCATTGAGCGCAGTGTGCGTATAAAAACCGGCTCCCGAAATGGGAGCCGGTCGCTTTTTACCTTTGGCGCGATTACTTGCTGTACTTCTCGCGCTTCTGGTAGGTGGTGTGCAGCAGCTCGTGCGCCAGATGGCTGCCGGGCTTGTCCAGGAAGTCGGCGTAGATCTGCTTGATCTCGGCGTTCTCGTGGCTCTTGCGCAGGGGCTTGGCGACGTCCTCGCCGTACAGCGCCTTCGCGCGCTCCACGCGCACGTCCACGTCCATCTTGGTCTCGGCCGACACGATGGGCTGGCCGCCGCCGTTGACGCAGCCGCCGGGGCACGCCATGACCTCGAGGAAGGTGTAGTTCTTCTCGCCGCTCTTGACGCGCTCCAGGAGCTTGGTGGCGTTGCCGGTGCCGTTGGCCACGGCCACGTTCACGTCGGTGCCGCCGATGTTCACGGTGGCTTCCTTGATGCCCTCGATGCCGCGCACGTCGTGGAAGTCGACGTTCTCCAGCTTCTCGCCGGTGATGACCTCGTAGGCGGTGCGCAGCGCGGCCTCCATGACGCCGCCGGTCGCGCCGAAGATGACGGCCGCGCCGGTGCTCTCGCCCATCAGGCTGTCAAAGTCGCCGTCGGGCAGGAGGTTGAAGTTGATGTTGGCCTCCTTGATCATGCGGGCCAGCTCGCGGGTGGTGATGACCACGTCCACGTCGGCCAGGCCGTTGTGGCCCAGCTCGGGGCGCCCGGCCTCGAACTTCTTGGCCGTGCAGGGCATGACGGAGACGACCGCGATGTCCTTGGGATCGATGCCGGCCTTCTCGGCGTAGTAGGTCTTCACCATCGCGCCCAGCATCTCATGGGGAGACTTGCAGCTGGACAGGTTCGGCAGGAAGTCCGGATGATAGGTCTCGCAGTACTTGATCCAGCCGGGGGAGCAGGAGGTGATCATCGGCAGCACGCCGCCGTTCTTGATGCGCTCCACCAGCTCGTTGGCC
>CACYET010000125.1 GCA_902773515.1 uncultured Eubacteriales bacterium
CGGATTTCGGCGAGGCCCCCTTTCGTGCCGCGTCCGCGCCCTTGGAGGGGCTGTTCGGCGTTACTGATGGGCTCCGCGCCTCTATCGATCCATCATTTTACTTCATTATATTGGTGACGCGATAAATGTCAAGGGCAGTTATGTAAAATAGCGTTATTTTGGCTATTGTATTCAACCCGGCGTTGTGATATAATCAGATAAGATTATTATTCTCGGCGGGTTTGCCCGCGCGCGATTCGGAGGCAGCGTGTCCAGGAACCGGTATGTGGGCGACTATCGCCTGGTGGAGAGCATCGACGGCCGGGGCCGTATCCGAACGGATTATGAATACATCGGCGCGAATTACGCCTACGCCGGGGGCGCAAAGGACGTGCGGCGCTGGCTGAAGCGGGCGCTGGCGGCCTGCGCCGCGGGCGCGGCGGCCTACGCGGGCGCGCTGATCCCCGTCTCCACGGCCATGCGCACGCTCTGGGTGGCGCTGCCGTTCGCGTTTGAGGCGCTGCCGCTGGGGCTGACGGTCGCCGCGCTCGTGCGGGCGCTGCGCGCCGGAGACAGGCTGGAGCACCGCCACGCCGACCAGCTGGAGAACCGCTGCCCGGCCTGCTCGTTCTTCACGGCGCTGCTCGCCGGCGTCGCGCTGGCGGGGGAGGGCGTCAACCTGATCCGGGGCGTCGGCATGCTTCCGGGCGACATTGCGTTCGGCGCGTGCGCCGCGCTGCTGCTGGCCGTGGGTTTGTACAACCACCGGCTGTGGAAGCGGGTGAAGTGCGAGAAAGAAGATTCTTGACGCTATGCCAAGCCTTCGGCAACTGCTACACTCAGAATGACAGCCCGCTTTCTTTGTCATCCTGAGCGAAGCGTCAGCGGAGTCGAAGGATCTTAAAACTGTATTATTACGCACACAAATGCGTATAATAATATCATCAAGGGAGGAATCGCTACTATGAACAAACTGAACAGGCTTCTTGCGCTCGTTCTCGCGCTGATCCTGGCCTGCGCCATGAGCTTTGGCGTCGTGGCCGAGGAAGCGGCCGAGGAGAGGACTGAGGGCACGCTGGTGTACTCCACCGCCACCCTCGGCCAGAAGTTCAGCCCCTTCTTCTACACCACCGCTTACGATGGCGAAGTGGTCGACCTGATCTGCGGTACGTCCGCCGACCTGCTGGCGGAGGATCGCGGCGGCGCCGTTATCAACAACGGCATCGACGGCACCAAGGTCGCCTACAACGGCACCGAGTATGAATACAAGGGCTTGGGCAACGTCGAAGTCTTGCAGAACGACGACGGCTCCGTCGACTATAACCTGACCATGCGCGACGACATCGTCTTCTCCGACGGCGAGCCCGCCACGATCGACGACGTCATCTTCGGCATCTATGTCGAGTGCGACCCCACCTACGACGGCTCCGCCACGCTGTACGCGCTGCCGATCGAGGGCATGGAGGAATACCGCAGCGGCATGGACAGCCGCGGCAACAAGATCTTCGCCGACGGCGAGGGCGACGGCTACGTGGCCAACGACCTCTACACCGAGGAGCAGTACAACGAATTCTGGAAGTTCTACAACGAGGAAGCCGGCGCGGCCTTCGCGCAGGAGATCGTGGACTACTGCATCTCCAACGGCTACAACGCCCCCGAAGATCCCGTGGCCGCCTGCGCCGCGAACTGGGGCTTCGAGCTGGCCGAGGACGCCACCACCTACGATTTCTGGGATGCCATCGTGGCCGCCTATGACAGCGTAGAGGAGGCCGAGGCCACCGAGACCGCCGGCTCCAACCGCCTGCAGCTGACCATCGCCGCACTGGGCGCCGACTACGAGGTGGGCGTGCAGACCGGCGAGGGCGCGCCGAACATCGCGGGTATCATCCGCACCGGCGACTACAGCATGACCGTACACATGACCGAGTACGACGCGACCGCCATCTACAACGTGGACTTCACGGTCGCTCCCATGCACTACTACGGCGACAAGGCCCTGTACGACTACGACAACAACCAGTTCGGCTTCGTCAAGGGCGACCTGTCCGGCGTGAAGGCAAAGAACTCCGCCCCCATGGGCGCCGGCGCCTACATCTTCGAGGGCTACGCCAACGGCGTGGTCACCCTCAAGGCCAACCCCACCTACTACAAGGGCGAGCCGAAAGTCAAGACCCTGCTGATCCAGGAGTCCGTGGACTCTGACTACGTGCCCGGCATCGTGACCGGCCAGTTCGACGTGAACCAGCCCACCATCAGCGAGGACACCGTCAAGGCCATCCAGAGCGCCAACAGCAACGGCGAGCTGGTGGGCGACACCATCACCACCGTGCTGGTGGACTATCGCGGCTACGGCTACATCGGCATCAACGCCGACCTCGTGAACATCGGCGGCGAGCCCGGCTCCGACGCCTCCAAGGCGCTGCGCAAGGGCTTCATGACCCTGTTCGCCATCTATCGCGACACCGTCATCAAGTCCTACTACGGCGATCGCGCCTCCGTCATCCAGTATCCCATCTCCAACACCTCCTGGGCCGCGCCCAAGCCGGCGGACGAGGGCTATCGCAACGCCTACTCCGTGGACGTGGACGGCAACCCGATCTACGACGACTCCATGAGCGAGGAGCAGCGCTACGAGGCTGCCAAGCAGGCCGCCATCGGCTACTTCAAGGCCGCGGGCTTCACCTTCGACGAGGAAGCCGGCAAGTTCACCGACGTGGCTGACACCTATGAGATCATGATCCCCGGCGCGGGCCAGCAGGACCATCCCGCCTACGGCGTGGCCGTGGCCGCCAGCAACGTGCTGGCTGAGCTGGGCATCACCCTGCAGGTGAACGACGTCGGCACCAGCGTGTGGAACAACGCCCTCGAGGGCAACACCGCCATGATGTGGGCCGCCGCGTGGCAGGCGTCCGTCGACCCGGATATGACCCAGGTCTACTCCAGCGAGAACGCGCACGGCAACGGCACCAACTCCAACCACTACTCCGTGGACGATCCCGACCTCGACGCCCTGATCAAGGCCGGCCGCAGCAGCGCCGACACCGAGGAGCGCAAGAGCATCTACAAGGATGCCATGGAGATCATCATGGACTGGGGCTGCGAGCTGCCCACCTACCAGCGCAAGGATTGCACCACCTTCTCCACCGAGCGCGTGGACATCGACACCGTTCCGCAGGACATGACCCCCTACTGGAAGTGGTATGACGAAATCTCGACCCTGGCCGTGAAGTAAGGCTGGGAACAGCGATCAAGGAAAATAAAAAAGATTCTTCGACTGCGGCTTCGCCTCCGCTCAGAATGACAGCATGGTTTGTCATCCTGAGCGGAGCGGCAGCGGAGTCGCTGCCATAGGCTTAGCGCAGCGTTAAGGATCTTCCCATCCTGCATGAATGGAGGGGCAACCCTCCGTTCATGCAGTTGGTTGTATTTTTGAATCATGGGGGAGCGCGGTCGAACGGGCCGGGCGACCTCAACAGAAAGTGGGAAGCACGATGCTGAAGTATACGGTCAAGCGCCTGCTCTACAGCGTTTTGATACTGTTCTTCGTCATGTTCATCATCTACACACTGATGTACAACATGCCGTCCGGCTATGTGGAGACCAAGGCGCGCGAGCTGGCGTCCCGCCCCGGCGCCACCAAGAGCTACGCCGAGTGGCTGGAGGATCTGAACGCGCAGTACGGCATGGACAAGGGCGTGCTCGGCGGCTACTTCGTGTGGCTGGGCAACGCCGTCAGGGGCAACTGGGGCGACAGCTGGGCCTGGACCATCCCCGTCACGCAGGAGTTCCACAACACGGTCTGGTACAGCTTTGCACTGGGCTTTGCGTCCTTCATCTTTGAAATCCTCATCGCCATACCGCTGGGCATAACGGCGGCCCGGAAGCAGTACAGCTTCACGGATTATTTCACCACTGTGGTGGCCATGGTGTGCATATCGATGCCCACCTTCTTCGTCGCGACGGTGCTCAAGTACGTGCTCTCGGTCAAGCTCGGCTGGTTTGACCTGTCGGGCATGCAGGGCCGCGACTACATGACCCTGTCTCAATTTGGAAAAATCCTGGATGTGGCCAAGCACTTTGTGATGCCGCTGATCACGCTGGTGATCATCTCGATCGGCGGCCTGATGCGCTACACCCGTACCAATATGCTGGAGGTATTGAACGCCGACTACATCCGCACCGCCCGTGCCAAGGGCGTGCCGGAGAAGAAGGTCATCAACTACCACGCCTTCCGCAACACCTTCATCCCGCTGGTGACGATGCTGGGCGGCACGCTGCCGGGCCTGTTCTCCGGCGCGCTGATCACGGAGACGCTCTTCTCCATCCGCGGCATCGGCTACGCCTCGTATACCTCCATGACCCAGGCGGACATCCCGTTCATCATGTTCTACCTGGCCTTCATATCGATCCTCACGCTGCTGGGCAACCTGATCAGCGACCTGCTGTACGCCGCGGTCGATCCGCGCGTGCGGCTGAGCTAGAAGGGGGGCGAGCGCGTGAATCATTCCTACAACCTGAACGAGGTCTTAAAGGCCCGCGCGGCGGCGCAGCAGGAGCAGAAGAGCGAAAACGGCGAAATCAAGCTGGACGACCTGTCCCGCGTGAAGGTGCTCTCCCCGGGGCGGCAGGTGTTCAAGCGGTTCATCCGCAACCGGCTGGCGGTGTTCGGCTCCGTCATGCTGATACTGATGTTCCTGTTCTCGTTCCTCGGCCCGGTGTTCTATCCCTACGGCCAGAAGCAGATCTTCTACAAGTATGAGCCCCGCAACGTCGATTACGGCATGGTGAAGGAAAACACCGCCTACACCGGCTACGACTTAGACGGCGGCGCGGCCGTGGAGCGCAGCGTCAACAACAAGATGAACTCGATCATCAAGAAGATGGTCGCGGAGGACGTCCAGGCGCAGCCCGTCATCGGCGAGGAGCGCGGCTACCTGGTCGAAAAGCTGGCCGACGACGTGTATCGGGCCTCCTCCTCCGAGTTTGAAGAGATCTGCACCGTCGGCAGCGGCGAGGCCGTCGTCGGCACCTACAGCATGGTGGGCAAGAAGCTGGAGAACGCCAAGAACCCGGCCGAAGGGCTGGAGGACGCGATCAAGGCCGCCATCGCCAAGGACCCCAAGGGCGGCGCGTTCGAGCTGGACGGCGTCACCTACACCTACACCCGCGGCAAGGCCAAGAGCTACGAGATCACCGCCGCCTACGACGGCATCCAGTACGCCGGCGAGGCCATGGACGCGGGCTTTGAGGACGCGCTCAACGCCGCGATGCAGGCGGAGGGCGGCTTCGAGTACGACGGCGGCTACTACGCGGCCGTGAAGCAGGGCGACGGCGCGAAGGTCTACCGCCTGTCGGAGCTGACGCCCGCGAAGCTCTACAGCCCGCCTGAGCGTCAGCACCTACGAGGTGGGCCAGAAGACCTCCAAGGAGATGAACCTGGCCGCGCTGCTGGCCACCGCCGGCGACGGGACCTTCGAGGCCGAGGGCCAGAAGTGGACCATCGCCCGGGAAGACCTCGAGTGGATCGTCCGCGACGGGTCGGGCGAGGAGTTCATGGAGCTCACGCCCTACGCCGTGCGCCGCTACAACGGCGACGACACGATGGAGTACGGCCTGAAGAAGGCGCTGATGGAGAAGGCCCTGCAGATGTCCCGCGACGGCGAAAAGACCGGCTCGATCACCTACGGCCTGCCGATGCAGACCGAGACCGGCGAATACGTGACGGACGAGGAAGGCAACCTCAGCTATCAGGACACCGAGCTGAAGCTGAGCAAGCGCGACACCGGTGAGTTCGTCGTCAACTGCCAGCAGGTGATCTACGTGATCAACATGTTCGACGGCCCCAGCAGGGAGCACTGGCTGGGCACCGACGGAGACGGCTTCGACGTGTTCTCCCGCATCATGTACGGCGGCCGCGTGTCGCTGATGGTCGGCTTCGTGGTCGTGTTCCTGGAGACCTTCCTGGGCGTCATCATGGGCGGCCTGTCCGGCTACTACGGCGGCTGGGTGGACATGCTCATCATGCGCCTGGTGGACATCTTCTACTGCCTGCCGTCGATGCCGATCATGATCATCCTCGGCGCGCTGATGGACGCCATGCGCATGGACACCTACATCCGCCTGCTGATCATGATGGCGGCGCTGGGCATCATGGGCTGGGCCGGCGTGGCGCGCCTGGTGCGCGGCCAGATATTGATGCTGCGCGAGCAGGAGTTCATGGTGGCCACCGAGGCCACCGGCATCCGCGTCAAGGACCGCATCTTCCACCACCTCGTGCCCAACATCATGCCCCAGCTGATCGTGCAGGCCACGATGGGCATGGGCGGCGTCATCCTCACGGAGTCCACGCTGTCGTTCCTCGGCCTGGGCGTGAAGCACCCGTTGGCCACGTGGGGCACGATCATCAACTCCGTCTCGTCGGCCTCGGCCATGCAGCACTACGCCTTCATCTGGATCCCAGTCGGCCTGCTGATCTGCGTGACGGTCATAGCGTTCAACTTTGTCGGCGACGGTCTGCGCGACGCGTATGACCCGAAGGCCAAGCGATAAGGAGGTGCCGGACATGGCGAGTGAAAAGAAAAAGAGCACCTACATCTCCGGCCGGGAGTCGCGCCGCATCACGCGCTTCAACCGCCGGGTGACGCGCAAGCTGGAGAAGGAGCGCGCCGACGCCAACAAGGACCCGAAGCTCTACACCACGCAGATGAAGAATCCCAACAACGTGGTGGAGTTCGACAACGTATGCACCTACTTCTTCACCGACGTGGGCGTGGTGAAAGCCGTCGACGGCGTCAGCTACGAGATCCCCGTGGGCAAGACCGTGGGCGTGGTGGGCGAGTCCGGCTGCGGCAAGTCCGTCACCAGCCTGTCGCTGATGCAGCTGTTGCAGCGGCCCTCCGGCCAGACGGTCGGCGGCGAGATCCGCTTCAACCTGGGCGACGGCTCGGCCTACAACATCGTGAACACCCCCAACGCCATCATGGAGAAGATCCGCGGCAACCGCATCTCCATGATCTTCCAGGAGCCCATGACCGCGCTGAACCCGGTGTTCCGCATCGGCCAGCAGGTGGACGAGGTGACGCAGCTGCACCACCCGGAGATGTCGAAGGAGGACGTGAAGGCCCGCACGCTGCAGATGCTGGAGCTGGTGGGCATCGCCAACAAGGAGGGCGTGTACGACATGTACCCGCACGAGCTGTCCGGCGGCATGCGCCAGCGCATCTGCATTGCCATCGCCCTGGCCTGCTCGCCCTCGCTGATCATCGCGGACGAACCCACCACGGCGCTGGACGTGACCATCCAGGCCCAGATACTGGACCTGCTGCAAAACCTGAAGGACAAGCTGAACTCCTCCATCATGCTCATCACCCACGACCTGGGCGTCGTGGCGGGCATGGCGGACTACGTGGTGGTCATGTACGCCGGGCGCGTGGTGGAAAAGGGCACCACCGACGACATCTACCACCATCCCTCGCACCCGTACACCATCGGCCTGATGAAGTCGAAGCCGGTCGTGGGCAAGAAGGTCGAGGAGCTCTACAACATCCCCGGCAACGTGCCCAACCCCGTGGAGATGCCGAACTACTGCTATTTCCGCGACCGGTGCGAGATGCAGTGCGAGCGCTGCAAGGGCGAGTATCCGCCGGAGATCCGCATCAGCGACACCCACATCGTGACCTGCTATCGCTACATGGACGAGGGCGAGGTCGTGGGCCATCCGAAATCCGTGGACGTGGAGGCGCTTTGATATGCAGGAAATGAACAACCCAACCGCCCTGCGGGACGAATACCTGCTCGAGGTGAACAACCTGGTCAAGTGGTTCCCCATCAAGTCCAGCTTCTTCAAACGCACCATCGGCAACGTGAAGGCCGTTGACGGCGTCAGCTTCAAGATCCGCCGCGGCGAGACCATGGGCCTGGTGGGCGAGTCCGGCTGCGGCAAGTCCACCTGCGGGCGCACGATACTGCGCCTTCAGGAGAAGACCTCCGGCGAAGTGCGCCTGGACGGGCAGGACATCTTCGCCCTGAACAAGGACCAGCTGCGCAAGCTGCGCCCCCGGATGCAGATCGTGTTCCAGGACCCGTATTCCAGCCTGTCGCCGCGCCTGCCCATCGGCGAGATCGTCGGCGAGGCCGTGCGCGAACACGACATCGTGCCGCCGAACGAGTTTGACGACTACATCACCCGCGTGATGGACGTCTGCGGCCTGCCGCCCTACTACAAGGACCGCTACCCGCACGAGTTCTCCGGCGGCCAGCGCCAGCGCATCTGCATCGCCCGCGCCCTGGCCCTCAGCCCGGACTTCATCGTCTGCGACGAGCCGGTCTCGGCGCTGGACGTGTCCATCCAGGCGCAGATCATCAACCTCTTGAAGCGCCTGCAGGCGGACTTCGGCCTGACCTACCTGTTCATATCGCACGACCTGTCCGTGGTGGAGCACATCTCCGACACGGTGGGCGTGATGTACCTGGGCAACATGGTGGAGTACGCGGCGACGGAAAAGATATTCGCCAACCCGCTGAACCCCTACACGCAGGCGCTGTTCTCCGCGATCCCGATCCCGGACCCGGACGCCCACATCCACCGCATCATACTGGAGGGCAGCATCCCCAGCCCCGCGAACCCGCCCAGCGGCTGCAAGTTCCACACCCGCTGCTCGCACTGCACGGAGGTGTGCAAGTACGCCCCGCCGGAGTGGCTGGAGGTGGAGGAGGGCCACTGGTGCGCCTGCCACCTGTACGATGATGCCGATGCCAAGGCGCGCGCCGACGAGGCCGTGCGCAAGGCCAGGAGTGGCGAAGCCGCCGGAAAGGCCGTCTGAGCGTGGCGCGGCAGAAGAGGCCCCGGCTGCCCGAGGGCGACGACGGCAAGACCATCGCGAACATGGACGTGGAGGGCATGCCGTGGTATCTGGAGAAGCGCAACCAGGCCCAGCCGGGCAAGGAACCGCTGACGCCCGAACAGCTGCGCGCCTACCGCTGGGCTGCCGTGAAAGCCGGCCTCGCGGTGGCGCTGGTGTTCGGCGCGGTGTTCGCGCTGTTCATCGCGTTCTGCGATTTTGTGTGGTTTAAATGACGAGAAAGGAAGAGGTCACATGAGAATAGCGATCGGCAACGACCACGGCGCCGTGGACATGAAGAACCACGTGGCCGGGTGGCTGAAGGACAACGGCTACGAGGTCGTGAACTTCGGCACGGATTCGACGGAGAGCACCGACTATCCCATCTACGCTGAGCGCGTCGCGAAGGCCGTCGTGTCCGGCGACTGCGACAGGGGCATCCTCATCTGCGGCACGGGCATCGGCATCTCCATCTCGGCCAACAAGATCCACGGCGTGCGCTGCGCGCTGTGCTCCGAGCCTGTCAGCGCGGCGCTCTCGCGCCAGCACAACGACGCGAACATCCTCGCGATGGGCGCACGCACCATCGGCCCGGTGATGGCCGAGGAGATCGTGCGCACCTTCCTGACCGAGCAGTTCGAGGGCGGCCGCCACGCCATCCGCGTGGGCAAGATCATGGCCCTGGACCGGGGAGAGACGCTGGAGTAAGCGATGAAAAAGCGCCGCGACGGTTTCACCGTCGCGGCGCTTTTTCATCGCTTGCTCACATAATCCTTCCTCAATATCGCGTACAACTCCACGTCCACGTACCGGCCCTTGTTGAACAACCGCTGGCGCAGCAACCCCTCGCGCACCATGCCGCACTTGCGCATCACCGCGCCGCTGGCGGGGTTCGTGGTCTCGTGCTGGGCCTCGATGCGGTTGAGGTTCATGCTGCCGAAGCCGTGGGCGATCACGGCCTTTAGCGCCTCGGTCATGATGCCGCGGCCCCAGAAATCCCGGCTGAGGGAGTAGCCCACCTCGGCGGCGGAGTTGTCGGTCTGGATCCACATGAAGCCGATCGTGCCGATGATCCGGCCGGTCTCCTTCCACTCGATGCCCCAGCTGGCGGGCTCGTGGTTGCGGTAGCGGCGCAGCATGTAGCGCAGGTAGGCGCGGCTGTCGCCAATGGAGCGGTGCGCGTCCCAGAGCACGTGGCGCGCCACCTCCGCGTCGCGGCTGTAGCGGTAGATGTCGTTTGCGTCCCGCATCTGAAGCCGCCGCAGCCGAAGCCGCGGGGTCTCCAGCTCGGGCATGTAGGTGTAGCTGTCGGTATAGATCATGGTTTATCCGTTCACGACCTTTTCCGCCAGCAGCACGGCGCAGATGGTCTTGCTGTCGGTCACTTCGCCGCGCGCGATCATCGAGACCAGCTCCGCCATCGGCACCTTCACTACGTTCAGGAACTCGTCCTCGTCGGGGTGGCTCTGCCCGGCGGACAGGTCGCGCGCCAGGTAGAGCGAGATGCACTCGTCGCTGAAGCCCGGCGTGGTCACGATGTCGGAAAGGTGCGTCCAGCTGGCGGCCTGCAGCCCGGTCTCCTCGGCCAGCTCGCGCCTGGCGGCCTCCAGCCGGTCTTCGCCCTTGTAGTCCAGCTTCCCGGCGGGGATCTCCAGCAGGATCTGGTCGATGGGGGCGCGGAACTGCTTGACCAGCCACACGTTGCCCTCGCCGTCCACGGGCACCACCGCCGAGGCCCCCACGTGGCGGGCGATCTCCCGCGCGGCCAGCTTGCCGTTGGGCAGGCGGTTGGTGATGTGGTCGATGTGCAATATCAGCCCGTCGAACACGCGCTTGCTGTCCACGGTCGTCTCCATGATATTGGCGTCGTCAAATGCTTTCATGGGATGCTTCCCTCCTGATGTGAATAGATGATTATTCGCCGCGGCGGCGGAAAATCCTGCCTCCACGGCTTGTTTTTTGAGGCGTTCTATAGTATAATCAAGGTACCACCTGATATGAAAAGGAGTGGATGACCCATGATTCGAGTGATTCTGGGCGGCAAGGGCAGCGGAAAGACCAAGCGGCTGATCGACATCACCAACGACGCCCTCAAGACAGAGCACGGCAATATCATCTTCATCGACGACGACAAGCGCTATATGTACGACCTGCGCCACGAGATCCGCTTTGTGGACGCCAGCGAGTACCCGGCGGCCGACAAGGGCAGCCCGGACGCGTTCCTGGCCTTTATCTGCGGCATGCTGGCCGTGAACTTTGACATTACGATGATCTGCATCGACGCCTTCAAGAAGCTGGTCCGCACCGACCTCAGCGAGACCGAGGAGTTCTTCAAGGGCCTCGAGAAGCTCACG
>CACYET010000126.1 GCA_902773515.1 uncultured Eubacteriales bacterium
AAACAAGATTTAGAATCAGTAAGTTGAATCTGATAGATATATCCTTCCCCCTTCCGCCTCTCGCAGAACAGCATCGTATCGTTCACCTTTTTGCCGCAGTGTGAGCAGTACATCGGATTCCCTCCCTCGCGTCGAAGTGTGAAGGCCTGTTTACATGTTCCGCATGGCCTCGTAGTCCGGGTCGCCGTAGAACGCGCGGTCCTCGCCGGGGTCGCCGCCGAGCGCCTCCACGGCGTTGCGCAGCTCGATGTAATCCAGATAGCCGATGTCCTGCATCGTCAAAAACGGCTTGAGCTCGTCCACGGCGCGCGCGTCGCCCAGCTTGCCCAGCAGCGACGCGTACAGCGCGCGCTGATCCGGGCGGTTGCGCAGCTTTTCGACGAGGCGGTCGTACACGCGCGCGTCGCCGGGGAAGTTCGCGCAGATGTCCAGTATGCGCTGCTGGCCGAACTCGGTGGCGGCGTCGTAGCGCTCCATCAGCGCGTCGACGATGGAGGCGTCACCCTCGGAGAGGTCGTCCGTCGCCATCTCGCTGATCTCGTCGCCCATCTCGCCGGTGCAGACGAGGTCGATCAGAAGCGGCTTGACCGTCTCGCTGCCGATGTCCCCGAGGATCGCCAGCGCCGTCGCGCGCAGCGATTCCGGTCGGTCCGCGTTCCTTACGATGCGCATCAGCCCCTCCACACAGGGCTCGCCGACGCTCACCACGCGGCTGTACAGCGGCTCCGGCAGGCCGATATCGCGCTTGTCGTACTCCTCCAGCAGCTTGATCAAATCCTTCGGCTCGCTGTAGCGCAGGAAGTACTCGCCCGGCTTCTCGCCGTCCAGCCACTTCGCCGGGGCGTTCAGCCAGTTGAGCATGATCTCGTTGTAGCTGTCCTCGACCTGCTTCTCGGTCAGGCCGGGGTGCATCGCCATCCACGTGCGCACGTAGTCGTAGAACTTCTCGTCAAAATCATGGATCTTCATCGCTCGTATTCTCTCCTATCCGCTCCAGGCACCCCGCGATGCGGCTGGCGCAGAAGGCCAGCTGTCGCGGCGCGCAGCCAAACGCCTTCGCGAGGCGGCGCAGGCTGGGCTTGGGGCCGTAGAGCAGCATGTAGTTGTAAGCCAGTGCCGCCGCCGCGCTTTCGATGCGCAGAAGCGGGTCCGTGTGTGTGCCGCGCAGCTGTCGGTAGGCCGTCCACATCAATAGCAGCTGCGTGATGCCGGACACGTCGTACTCCCGCTGGAGCACCTCGTCCGCGTAGCGCACCAGCTGGCGCTCGCCCACGCTAAGGCGGGCCATCATGGCCCCCGTGCCCGGCAGGAAGCCCTCCTCGAGCCCCGCGCTGCCCGGCATCAGCGCATCCTGTTCGATGCCCTGCAGCCGCAGAGCCAGCGCCGCGTGGATCTTCAGGTCGTCCGGAAGCTCCGCGCCGAACAGCAGCCCGCGCAGCAGGCTTCGGGATTCCCCGGTGTCGATGGTGGTGAGCGCCGTCATCGCCGCGCGGCTCAGGCGCGCGTCCTCCGCGCAGACCGCCCAGCGCACCAGCTGGCGAAACGCCGGGGCGCTGCGCCACTGGTCGGACACGTGCTCGTAGCCCTCGCCCAGGTGGCCGACCAGCTCCCGCAGGCGGCGCTCAAATTCCTTCGGCGGCACCTGGTAGCCGTAGTCCGGGCTGTACCTGCGAAGCTCGCCCTTGACGGCGGCCTCCTGGTAGAACTGGGCCACGCTGTCCTCGGGGTCGATGCGCAGGATGCGCGCCCAGAACCGGGCCACGCGTTTTTCCGCCGCGCCCGTGCGCAACAGCGCGATCGCCCGCATGTGCAGCAGGTCGCGGTCAAAGGGCGTCTCCTGCAGCGCCAGGCGAGCGTACTCGGCCACGCGGTCGTCCATGCGCAGCTCGCCCATGGCGTAGACCATCAGCCGAAGGTCCTGCCCGACCGGCTTCTCCGCCGCGGCGCGATCCACCAGCGCGCGGGCCGTGATGATGTCGCCCATCAGCGCGTACACCTGCGCGCACACGCACAGCGCCCGCACCGACGGCGGATAGCCGCCCGCGGCGCGCTCGGCCTCGGCGCGGGCCCGGTCGTTGTCGCCGAGCGTCAACAGCGCCATCGCGTACAGCGCCCGCATCTCGTACTGCTCCGAGGCCAGCGCGAGTGATTGCTCGAACAGCCGACAGGCCTTCTCGGGCATGTCCGCCTTCAACGCCTCGCACGCGCGTCCGGCGATGCGGGCGGCGCGGCTGAGCTTGCGATTCCTGGGCCGGCCCATCTCGTCGCAGAAGTCGAGCTCCGCTGCCAGCTGCCGGACCTCCTCCAGGTGCGCGCCCTCCGGGTCGCGACGCCGGTACAGCCGCAGCGATTTGCGCGCGCCGACGACGTCGTTCATGCCCAGCTGGTTGAGCGCCAGGCCGTAGTAGCACTCCGACGGGCCGTCGCCCTCGGCCAGCATATCCAGGAGAAGCCGCGACGACAGCTCGTGGCAGCCCATCTCGCAGTAGAGCTCCGCCAGGTCGAGCCGGTACTCCCGGTTCTGGGGCGATTCCTCCACCGCGCGGCGCATCAGTTCCAGCGCGTCCACGATGTTGTTGTCGCGGCGGTTCATCATCGCCCGGTGATGCACATAGGCGGGCGAGCGCTTGAACGCGACCACCTTCAGGTTCTTGTTCATCCGTCCTCCATGGCGCTACTTGTCTTCGCGCTTCGCCGTGGCCGCCGCCAGGAGCGCCTCGAGCTCCTCCTCGGTGAAGCCGTAGGCCTTCCGGCAGAAGTGGCAGTTCACCAGCGCGCCGTGCTGCTCGTCGATCATGTCCCTCAGCTCGCGGCTGCCCAGCGCGATCAGCGCCTTCTCCACGCGCGCGCGGCTGCAATCGCAGGCGTAGCGCGTCTCGCGGCGCTCCAATATCTCAGGTTGCAGATGCGTGAGCAATTGGTCCACCGCGCCGTCCAGGTGGTATTGCTTCATTGTGCCCGAGATGTCCATAAACATGCCCGCGCTGTTCTCGATGGACTGGATCGCGGCCTCGCTGGCTCCGGGCAACAGCTGCACGATCAATCCGCCCGCGGCCTCCACACGCTCGTCAGACACCAGCACGCCCAGCGACACCAGCGAGGGCGTCTGTTCGGAGGCGGTGAAGTACATGGCAAAGTCCTCGGCGATCTCACCGGAGACCAGGTTCACCTGGCCCACATAGGGCTCGCGCAGGTGCATGTCCTTGATGACGGTCAGGCGGCCCTCCTTGCCCACGGCCGCGCCGACGGGCAGTTTTTTGCCGGTGCGCGGAAGGTCCACTTCGGGGTTCGTCACGTAGCCCTTCACGTCGCACTTCTCGTTGGACACGGCCAGCACCGTTCCGATGGGCCCGCCGCCCTTGATCGTGGCGGTGACGCTCTCATCCGCGCCCTTGAGCATGCTGCCCAGCATCGCGGTCGCCGTCAGCGTGCGCCCCAGCGCCGCCGTGGCGATCTTGGACAGGCCGTGGATCTCCTTCGCGCGCTGAACCATGGCCGTGCTCTCGATCAGGATCGCGCGCGCCTGTCCCTCCAACAGCGATATGTGCAAAAGGCCGTCTTGATTCATGACACTCATTGTTTTTCTCCTCGCAATACTATTTACGCGTCGCCGCGATGTGCGCCCGCTGCGCGTCTGGCTCCGGCGGCTCGAAGGTACGATCCCCGAAGACGCGCACGTCCATAAAGCCGTTCTCCACGAGCAATTCCCTCAGGCGCTCCGGCTCGTGCGCCTTCTGGGTGTGGACCTCCGAAAAGCGGCGGTAGAGATCGCCCTCCCGGCGCACGAAGAACGTCAGGTCCATCGTCACGGCGCGCTCCTTCGGGTCGAAGCGATTGCTCCACAGGTAGGCCACGTCGTCGCGCTCCTCGCCGAAGAAGCCGTTTCCGAGCACGCGCTCCAGCTTGTAGGGCGTGGAGATGTCAAACGCCAGCGCGCCGCCGGGGCGTATGGCGGCATGCGCGCTCCGGAAGAACGCGGCAACCTGCGCGTCGTTCGTCAGGTAGTTCACGCCGTCGCAGCCGCACACCAGCGCGTCCACGGGCCTGGGCAGCGTAAGGCTTTGCATGTCCTGGCGCACGAACATCGCCTGCACGCCAAAACTGCGCGCCTTCTCCTGCGCCCGGGCGAGCATCTCTTCGGACAGGTCGACGCCGGTGACGCGGACGCCGCGCGCGGCAAAGCGCACGGACAGCGAGCCCGTGCCGCACGCGCAGTCGCACAGCGTACGGGGCGCGACGCCCTGCGCCGCGAGCAGTTCGACGTAGTAGTCGGCCCAGGCGTCGTAGTCGACGTCGTCCATCAGCGCGTCGTAGACGTCGGCAAAGGCTTCGTAGGCGGCCATGCGCTCCCTCCCGCCGATAGTCTGCCCCATCGGCACACATTCATCCAGTTTACAGATATATACTATTATAACACATTCCGCGGTCGATTTCAATTCCCGGCGCGGATTCGACAGTCATAACGTAAATCTAACGGGAAACGCAACGCGCGTTCATGGAAAATTGGTATCATGGGAGTATCAAACAGACGGAGCGAAACGATATGAAGTATGATCTGGTGATATTCGATCTGGACGGCACGCTGCTGGACACCGTGCAGGACCTTCGCGCGGCGCTGAACTACGGCCTGGAGCGCGCGGGCTACCCGCCGAAGACGGCGGACGAGATGCGCAGGATCATCGGCGGCGGCGTGTACCACCACGTCGTGAACGCGCTGCCCGAGGGCACCGACAAGGCCGTGGTCGACGCGATCTTTGCCGATTTCAAGGCGCGCTACAACGCCCACAACAACGACACGACCCTGCCCTTCCCCGGCGTTCCCGAGATGCTGAAGGCGCTGAAGGCCGCGGGGATGCGCGTGGCGGTGAACTCCAACAAGCTGGACGAGGATTCGCGGATGCTGATCGACGCGCACTTCGGAAGCCTCGTGGACATGGCCATCGGCGACCGCGAAGGCGTGCCCCGCAAGCCCGCGCCAGACAGCGCGCTTGAGATCATGGCGGCGCTGGGCGTGGCCCCGGAGCGCACGCTTTACGTGGGCGACGGCGATTCGGACCTGATGACCGCGAAGAACGCCGGCACTGACGGCGCGTGGGTGTCCTGGGGGTATCGCACGAAGGCGGAGCTGGGCGGCCTGCCCATCCCCCATCAATTCGACGACGTGAAATCGTTGCAGGATTTCATACTGGGATGACAAAAGCGCCTTCCTCTTTGGAAGGCGCTTTTGTCATCCCTGCGGGTTTTGCGCGATGTGGCGCAGTATGGCGTTCGTCAGGGCCGCCGTGAGTCCGACGCCGCCCTTCTTGCCACGCACGATGATGGACGTGAGGTCGCTGTCGAGCAGGCGCTCCTTCATCTGGATCACGCTCGCGAACCCCGAGGGGGCCGCCAGCACGCAGACGTCGCTCATCGGTTCGTGCTGCCGCCGGTTGATCATGCGGTTGATGGCCGCCGGCGCGCTGCCCACCACCATCAGCTTCGGCCCGGGCACGGCCAGGCCCATATCCACGGCCACCTCCGCGCGCGTCACGTGGCGCTGCTCCGCTAGCAGCACGACCTCGGGCTCGTCTATGTAGCAGAGGATCCTGGCGCCGTTCGCGCCCAGCAGGCTCTCGTCGATATCGCCCGCCACGAGCATGGTATCGGTGATGATCGAGCCGCCGGTTTCGATCAGGCGCCTGATGTGCGTCAGCGCCGTCGGCCCGAAGTAGACGCTCTGCTACAGCGAAGGATCGTTCACCTCGGCCTCCACGGCCCGTATGATGTCGGCGGCGCCTTCACTCATG
>CACYET010000127.1 GCA_902773515.1 uncultured Eubacteriales bacterium
TGTGCCTGGCGCTGCTGCCCGTGGACGTGCGCGCGGAGGAAGCGCCCGTCGACCTCGACCTGTCTGTCGTCAGCGGGACCATACTCTATTCGCAGGTGTACAACATGATGATGGACCCGGACAGCTACACGGGGCTGCGGGTGAAGCTGCGCGGCAATTTCAGCTACTTCCAGGACCCGGACACGGGCGCGGAATACTTCGCCGCCGTCATCGCCGACGCCACGGCCTGCTGCGCCCAGGGCATCGAGTTCGTCTGGGCCGGCGAGTACGCCTTCCCGCAGGACTATCCTCCGCTGGACACGCTGATCACCGTGACGGGCACGTTCGGCACCTACATCGAGAACGGCTACATGTACGTCCAGCTGAGCGACGCCGAGCTGGAATGGGATTAAAGCATCCGTTCCCTACGCCTCCTGCAGCGTGAGGTTCTTGAGCCAGCGCTCCTTCTTCAGCCAGAAGTGGAAGATCACCAGCTTGACCACGTCGATGAGCTTGACGCCGCAGTACATCGTCACGGGGCCGACGTCGGTGCACAGCGCCAGCACGAACACCATCGGGGTCATCACGAAGATCGTGAGCCCCGCGTCGGTGTACGCGCCCATCTTCGTGTCGCCGCCCGCGCGGGCGACGGCCTGCTGCGTGTTCATGTAGACCCACGCGGGCATCAGCAGCGACATCATCGTCACCATGCTGCGGCAGATGCCGATGGCGCTTTCGCTCAGGCGGCCGAACACGATCGGCACGATCAGCGTCGTGGTCAGGCCGAAGAGCGTCATCATCACGCCGAACACCGCCGAGCCGGACAGCAGCCACGTCTTTTCGCGCCGCGCCTTCTCCAGGTCCCCCTCGCCGAGCGTCTTCCCGAGGATCACGCCGGTGGCGGAGTAGACGCCGCCGAACGCCACGAAGTAGAGGTTGGCGATGGCGAAGCTGGAGGCCATGCCCGAGACGACGTCCGCGCCGCCCCGGCCGTTGTAGAGCGCCGTGGTCACGGTCTCGGAGAGCACCCACACCATCTCGCAGAACAGCACGAGCGCGCCCTTCTTGAGGATTTCCCGGAACAGTCTGCCGTCGATCTTCGGCATATCTTTAAGTCGCACGGCGAAGTCCGGCTTGCTGCGAACGTACACGGCGATGAACAGCACAAGCTCCACCAGCCGCGCGATCACCGTCGCCAGCGCCGCGCCGCGTACGCCCAGCTTCGGGAAGCCGAGGTTGCCGTAGATCAGCAGCCAGTTGAACAGCGTGTTGGTCAGCGTGGCAACGACCGTCACCACCAGCGGCGTCTTCACCTTGCCCATGTCGCGCAGCGAGCTCGCGACGCACATCGAAAATGTCATCGGCAGGCCGACCCAGAACATGATGCGAATGTACTGCACGGCCTCGTCCAGGATGCGGTCGGCCTGCGTGTTGCCGATCAGCATCAGGGAGAGCACCTGCCTGGGGAACACGATGCAGACGAGGAAGTACGGCACGAACGCGGCCAGGCCCATCGCCAGCTTGAAGCGAAACGCCTGCCGCATCCCCTCCGGGTCCTTCGCGCCGAAGAACTGCGTCATGAAGATGCCGCCGGACATGCAGATGGCGTTTAAAAACACCATGAACACGAACAGCACCTGCCCGGCGACGTTCACGCCCGACATGCACACGTCCCCCAGCCCCGACACCATGAAGTTGTCGATGAGCGAGACCATGCTCTGGATCAGCTGCTGTAGCATGATCGGCACCGCGATGGCCAGCGCGCTTTTGTAGAACGGTCCGGGGCCGAACAGGCCCCGCCTTTCGATTATCATTTCTATTTCCTCATTTTACATCAAACAGTTTATTTGCGGCCGTCGCACAGCAGCATGACGGCGGCGCGATACAGCAGGTAGAGCCCCGCGCTCAAGAGCACCGCGCCGATGATGTCCGTCAGCCAGTGCACGCCGGACACCAGCCTGCCGATCACCATGAACGCGGCAAACAGCACGGCGAAGGCCGTCGCGGCCGCCTTTGCGGAAGCGCTGTGCGCGCGCCGGTTCACCTGGAACACGAGCGTCGGCATCACGCTCAGCACCAGCAGCGTCGTCGACGAGGGGTAGGATGCCTCCATCGCGCCGTCGATCGGGATCGGGCGATAGTTGATCGGGATCATCTCGAAGATCAGGTAGCCGAAGATCACGAGGATGTAGTAGCCGCCCAGCAAAATGATGTCCAGATCGACCTTCTTGAGGCTGCGGCGCCCGATCCACTGATAAAGCCCCAGCGCGCCGAAGCAGATGCAGATGAACACCGGCACAAGGCCGAGCCAGTCCGTGATGGTGTAGAGGCCCATGTGCACGCCCGTCAGCTTGTGGAACCACGTGTTCAGCGCGGCAAAGCCGATATTGGTGCCGTTCTGCCCCACCGGCCTGACGTCCACGCACAAGATCAGGATGGTCCACAGTATAAACGCGATTATCAGCAGGATGCCCGCGGTCAGTGTCTTCTTTCCGTTCGTTTTCATTGTGATAACCCTCTCTTTCAATCGATCCTTCCCGTTTTGATCAGCCTCCGCACTTCCTCCAGCCGCGGCGGGTTCAGCGGCAGCGGGAAGCGGGAGATGGCGACGGCGGAACACGCGCTTGCGAAGCGCACCATCTCATCGTCGCCCATGCCGTGCAGCAGGCCGTACACGCACCCGGCCTTGAACGTGTCGCCCGCGCCGAGCGTGCTCTTGACCTCAACGGCAAACGGCTTCATCCTCTGGATCGGCCCGCCCTTGCGGGCGTAGAGCATCTCGCCGCCGCCCTGCGTGAGGATCGTCAGGCCGTCCGTCTCCTCCTTCAAGAGTTCCACCACGGCCTCGGGGCCCATGCCCGCGTAGACCTCATCGCTGCACTCGTGGGAGACGACGTTCACGGCGGCACGGCGGTGCAGGGGCGAGTCGTGCGGGCAGTCGATGGTGACGTAGGGAATGCCGTGGCGGGCGCAGAGCTCAGCCGCCAGCAGCGATTCGTCCTCGAAGTAGGGGTCGACGGCCGCCGCCTTGCAGCCGACGACGTCTTCCTCCCGCGGCACGCTCCACCAGCGCTTGCCCGTGGCAAACAGCGTCTGGAAGCGGCCCATCGGCGAGCGCACGAGCCCGGCGATCACCACGTAGTCCATCACGCCGGGGTCGTCGTCCACGAAGCGCAGCGGCGACAGGTCCACGTTCCTGTCCGCGTAGAATGCCCGGAGCATCGGCCCGACCTGCGTACCGATCCACGTGCCGTCCATGCGCACCGAAGCGCCCAGCGCGTCGAGCACCGTCGCCGCCGTGCCGGTCTCGCCGCCGGGCAGGAAGTACTGCTCTTTAATCTCCGAATACTCGTCCGGCCTCAAAAAGCCGTCCCGCAGCAGGAACGAGTGCGTGCCCAGCACCTGGCCGAACAGGTAGACCTCGCAATTCTGTTTCATCCTTCTATCCTCCGCTTCCCGTCAGTTCTCCTCCAGGATCCGCAGCCCCTCCAGGCGATCCTGGCCGAGTATCTCCTGGGTTTTTTCAAAGTCGAACCGCTCGTGCAGCCGGTCCTGGACCGCCAGGAACGCCTTCTTGCCGTGCTTTCGGATGTACATGGCGTGCGCCTTGGCCGCGGCCGCGCCGTCGTTCGTAGGGACGTAGAAGCCCGTTTCGCAGGCCTCCAGGCGGTCGCATTCCCAGCAGCCGTCGATCCCCTTCTCCCGGCAGCACTTCGCGTTGGGACAGACGCCGTCCGGCGAGCAGGTCGCGAACGAGCAGGCGTTGTAGGCCGTCCGGCAGCCGCCGCACCACTCGGCCAGGAAGCAGTGGTTGCACGAGAGGCCGCAGTACGCGACGGGGTCGACGCCCTTCCTCGCCAGCTTGCAGAGCCGGTTCTTGATGCGGCACATCGCCTCGATGTGCATGATCCAATGCCGGGAGAACGGCATCAGGATCAGGCCCTTCACGTCCTTGCCGCACCAGTAGTCGATCAGCCACCGCGCGCTCTCGTCGTCGCTGACGCAGCCCGTCGCGCGCAGCTTTTCGCGCATGTCGTCGCCGAATTTGCGCTTCAGGTCCGAATACGCGAGGCGCTTCAAGATCCCGTTGGTGGACTGCATCACTTCCCGCGCGTACTGGATCAGCTGTCGATGGTCCAGCTGCCTGGAGAAATCGGCGATCGCCTCCCCGGACAACTCGTTGCCCGTCGTGATGATCGGCGCGCGGACCGTATCGCAAAAGCCGTTCTCAAAGAACACCTGCCGATCCCCGGCGATCATCTCGTGCGCGACGATGTCCTCGATCCTGAAGATGTGCCAGACGGAGTAGTCCAGCGTCTTGCTGTGCAGGCCGTTCGCGCCCGCAAACGGCATCTGCCAGAACGCCTCCGCCGGGTAGTTCGCGGCGATCTGTTCGACCTGGCTGAACAGCTCGCCCCGGAACGCGACGAGCTTTTCGATGCCCGAGGCAAAGGTCGCCCCTTTGGACAGAAGCGCCTGTACCTCCTTGTTCTTCTCCGACCATTCCCTGTTCATGGCAATCCCTCCGTGCCTCTGTGGTCCCGCTTGTTTCGCCTGTTCCTTCAGCTGTCCGTCAACGGCCCTTTTTGACCGCCAGGCAGTAGCCCACGCCCTCGGGGGCGCGCATTTCGTGCGCCGGGTTTTCGCGGTTGTAGGCCGCGAAGAACGCCCCGGTCGCCCCGTCGGCATCCATGTGCTCGTAGATCAGGAAGCCCGCGTCCGCGAGCAGCGCCTCCATTTCGGCATAGGCGTACTTCGCCCGCATGGTCTCCCCCGCCGCCGCGGCGAGCTCGCGGTTGCGCCGGGCTTCGGCTCCGCCTTCCGCCATCGGATAGTCGAAGCAGACGGACGAGCCCTCGGGGCAGATCGACGCGATCCCTTCAATAAGGCGCTTGAAATCGCCCTTTGAGAGATAATAGCTGATGCCGAGCAGGCTTGCGAAGGACGCTTCGCCCGGGTCGAACCCCGCGCGGATCAGCCTGTCCTTCCATTCGGGCCCGGACAGGTCGCAGCCGATGGCTTCCACGCGGCAGGCGGGCTCCAGACCGGCCCTTTGGATGCGGGCCCAGCGGTCCGCGATCATCCCCGGGCTGTCCAGCTCAAACACCGTCAGCCGTCCGTCGCGATTGCGCAGCGGGAACGTGTCGTAGCCGACGGCGTACAGCGCGACCTGCCGGCAGCCGAGGCGCGCGGCGTTGTCGATCGCGCGCTCGCAGAAGGCGCTCCTTGCCAGCACCGACGGCGCAAGCTGGCGCTCCACGACGAACCGCAGTGCCTCGTCCGGCGTGCCCTCAAACCCCGGTGCGAAGAAAGAAATGCCGCCGGACATGTTCTTCGATATCGCGATATATTCTTCGTCTGTCAGCAGCTTTTGGGCGAGCGAATCCGCGAACACCCAGACGCGGCTTTTCTGGTAGTGGTACGCCCGCGCGAAGGCGCTGACGAGCGCGGTCATGTTGTCCATGGTTCGGCCTCCCTGTGGGTTTTCGTGATCTACGTTTTTGTCAGTTCCCATTTATCTCAGTGTCCCCGCTTTTTCTCCTTCTTCTTTTGCTGTTTCAGCTCGAAGCGGCGTTGTTCTTCGGCTTCGCGCTGGGCCTTGCCGACCTTCTTGCGCTCGATCTTCATGGCCTCGCGCTGCAGTTGCAGGGCCATCTGTGATTTTGTGCTGATGCCGGTATTCTGTATCTGTTTCGTCGCTTCCCGCTGCCTGCGCTTGGGATTGTCCGCCTTTTTTCGCGCCTCGGCTTCTACGGCATCACTGAAGCGCAGGCTGTAGTATTC
>CACYET010000128.1 GCA_902773515.1 uncultured Eubacteriales bacterium
TCGCTTCTTCAGCGGCGCGCCGGGCAACTACATACTGGCGCTGCTGGCGTTCCTGCTGATGTACTTCATCCTGAACTACACCAAGATCGGCACCTACTGCGCCGCCATCGGCAGCAACGAGTTCACCGCCAAGAGTATGGGCATCAACGTCAAGAAGTACAAGCTGATCGGCTTCATGCTGCTGCACTTCTTCGTGGGCGTGATGGCCATCCTGTCCGTGTCCTACGGCACGACGATGACCGCGCTGACCGGCATGAGCACGATGAGCCGCAACTTCCAGCCGTTGATGGGCACGTTCTTCGGCGTCGCCTTCCGCAAGTACGGCGTGCCGATCACCGCCATCGTGGTCGGCGAGTTCATCATCTCCATGATCTTCAGCGGCTTCGTGGCCCTGGGCGCCCCGACCACGATCCAGAACGTCGTCACCGGCGCCGCCCTTCTGATCATCGTCACGCTGACGGCCCGCGGGGGCAAGGGCAGCGTGGTGAAGTAAGGAGGTGCGCGCATGGATAAGAAGACAATGCTCGTTGCCGAGCACATCGACAAGCGCTTCGGCATGACGCACGCCGTCAACGACGTGTCCGTCACCATCGACGCGGGCGAGATCCGCGCGCTGATCGGCGAGAACGGCTCCGGCAAAAGCACGTTCTGCCAGATGCTGTGCGGCATCTACACCATCGGCGGCGGCACATTCACGCTCGACGGCAAGGAGCTGCACATCAAGAACCAGGTGGAGGCCAACGACGAGGGCATCTCCATCATCGTTCAGGAGATGGGCACGCTCTCCGGCCTGACCGTGGCCGAGAACATCTACCTGGGCCACGAGAAGCCCTTCATGCACTACGGCGTGAAGGACACCCGCGCCATGAACCGCGAGGCCCAGAAGCTGCTGGACGCCTACGGCTTCGGGCGCATCAAGGCCGGTTCGATGATCGACCGCTACAACTTCGAGGACAGGAAGCTGGTCGAGATCGTCAAGGCTACCTACATGAAGCCCAAGATCCTGGTCATCGACGAGACGACCACGGCGCTTTCGCAGAACGGCCGACTGGAGCTGTACAAGATCATGGACGCCGTCCGCGCGGACGGGCGCTCGGTCATATTTATCAGCCACGACCTGGGCGAGGTGCTCAGCCACGCCGACACCGTGTCCATCCTGCGCGACGGCGAGTACATCGACACCGTGAGCGCAAAGGACGTCACCGAGGACGATCTGAAGCGCCTGATGGTGGGCCGCGAGATCGGCTCCGCCTACTACCGCACCGACTACGGCACGCCCGTCTCGGACGAGGTGGTGCTCAAGGTCAGCGGCGTGACCGTGCCGGGGGAGATCGAGGACGTGTCCTTCGAGCTGCATCGCGGCGAGATCCTCGGCTTCGGCGGCCTTTCCGAGTGCGGCATGCACGAGGTGGGCAAGGTCATCTTCGGCGCCAGCTGGGACCGCGCGGGCTCCGTGACGCTGGCCAACGGCACGGCCATCAACGACATCCCGACCGCCATCAAGAACTCCATCGCCTACACCTCCAAGGACCGCGACAACGAGTCCATCATACTCAACGAGTCCATCCGCAACAACGTGGTGCTGCCGTCGATCGACGACCTGGCCAACCACGGCCTGCTGAACGGACGCAAGCTGACGCGCTTTGCCAATGAACACGCCACCAACATGCAGACCAAGATGCAGAACGTCGGCCAGTTCGTATCCGACCTGTCCGGCGGCAACAAGCAGAAGGTCGTGCTGGCGCGCTGGCTGGGCAAGGGCAGCGACATACTGGTGCTGGACTCCCCGACGCGCGGCATCGACGTCAAGGTCAAGCAGGCGATCTACGCGCTGATGGCCGACATGCAGAAGCAGGGCAAGAGCATTATCATGATCTCCGAGGAGATCCCCGAGCTGTTGGGCATGTCCGACCGCATCTTCGTGATGAAGGACGGGCGCATCAACGGCGAGTTCAAGCGCGACCCGGCCCTCAGCGAAGAGGACCTCATCGCGAAGATGGTTTAAGGAGGCGAGGAACATGGAAAAGGCGAAAAACCGTGAAAACGAGCAATCCAGGCTCCGCGCGTTCTTAGGCGGGGACACCTTCAAGGCGCTGCTGCCGCTGATCGGCTTCGTCGTGATCATCGTCGTGCTGAACATCCTCACGCACGGCAAGATCCTGACGCCGAAAAAGCTGCGGCTGCTGCTGAGCCAGATCTACTATCCCACGATCGTGGCGACCGGCGTGTTCTTCGTGATGACGCTGGGCTCCATCGACTTCACCGAGGGCTCCACGCTGGGCGTGGCCTCGCTGGTGGTCAGCGCGCTGAGCTTCTACAGCATCCCGCTGGCCATCCTCGGCGGCATACTCTGCGGCGCGGCCATCGGCGCGATCAACGGCTTCTTCCACGTGAAGTTCAAGCTGCAATCCTTCATCGTCACGATCTGCACGATGTACCTGTTCCGCGGCGTCTGCGCCTACTTCACCACCGAGACCGCCGTGCCCGCCAGCGCCGCCATCAAGGCGCTGGACAACAACGGGCTGAAGATCGGCATCACGGTCGCGGTGCTGGTGGTGGCGTGGTTCCTGTTCCGGTTCACGCGCATCGGCAACGACGTGAAGGCCGTCGGCTCCGGTGAGACCGCCGCGCGCTTCTCCGGCGTGCACACGGACCGCGTGAAGTTCCTGGCCTTCGTGGCGGCGGGTTCCCTGACGGGCCTGGCGGCGTTCGTCAACGTCATCAAGGTCGGCTCCATCACCGCCACCGCCGGCAACCAGCTGGAGACGCAGATCCTGATCTCGCTCGTGCTGGGCGGCCTGCCCATCACCGGCGGCGCGAAGGTGCGCTTCTCCAACATCATCGTCGGCACGCTGATGTACGCCGTGCTGAACAGCGGCCTGGCCATACTGGGCTACGACCCGCAGACCCAGCAGCTGATCAAGGGCGTCATCTTCCTGATCTTCGTCGCCCTGACGATCGACCGGAAGGCGCTGAAAGTCATCAAGTAAAACGCAACGTTGCGAAAAAAGGCCAGATTGCCACGTCGCCCCTATGGGGCTCCTCGCAATGACACCGCACGGAACACAGTGCAAATTGTCATTGCGAGGAGCGAAGCGACGTGGCAATCTGGCCCTTTGGTTTTTCTACGCCATTTTCTGAAGTTCATCCCGCAGCTTCCCGATGATGCGCTTCTCCAGGCGCGATATGTAGCTCTGCGAGATGCCCATCAGGTCGGCGACCTCCTTTTGCGTGTGCTCCTTGTCTTCACCCAGGCCGTAGCGCAGCCCGACGATGTACTTCTCGCGCGGGTTCAGCTTTTGAATGGCGGTGTGCAGCATCTGCTTTTCGATGCTCGCGTCCAGATCCTTGCTCACGAGGTCCGGCTCGGTGCCAAGGATGTCCGACAGGAGCAGCTCGTTGCCGTCCCAGTCGGTGTTCAGCGGCTCGTCGAACGACACCTCCAGCTTCAGCCGGTTCGTCTTGCGCAGCACCATCAATATCTCGTTCTCGATGCACCGGCTGGCGTAGGTGGCCAGCTTGATGTTCTTGTCCGGGTCAAAGGAGTTGACGGCCTTGATCAGCCCGATCGCGCCGATGGAGATCAGGTCCTCGATGCTGATGCCGGTGTTTTCAAACTTGCGCGATATGTACACCACCAGCCGCAGGTTGCGCTCGATCAGCGTGGCGCGCGCCTGGCCGTCGCCCTGGTTGGCGCGGCGCATCATCGCGATCTCCTCTTCGCGGGAGAGCGGCGGGGGCAGCAGGTCGCTGCCGCCGATGTAGCACACCGAACCCCGGCGAATCTGCACGATCAGGCCGAATATGGACTGCCGAATGGAATTGAGTGCCATGGGGATGCCTCCTTTATGTAAATATCCGTCAGATAAAACCGGCGAATTCGGCGGGCGCGAGGGCGCGCGCGCTACCGGGCAGCGGCCCGGGTGACAGGGCGATCCAGGCCTCCGGGGCGCGTGTGCGCCCGCGACGGCTCTCGATCCAGAGCCCGGACGGCTTGAAGCAGGCCATGCGCCCGCCGCCGCCCACCGCGCCAAAGCGCAGCTCCCGCCAGCCGGATGTCGGCAGGGCGCCCTCGAGCAGCCGCGCCTCCGCGATCACGACCGGCTGGCCGGAGAGCGGCTCGCGCAGGCGGTTGCCGGTGTCGATCAGCGCCGGGAAGCGGGACGTCCGCCCGTCCACGTTCACCGCCAGGCGCACCTGCCAGTCATTCGAGAGGGGCTTCTTCGCGGTCAGCATCAGCGTGAGCAGCGCCGCCCCGCACAGGGCGCAGGGGAACGCGAAGGGCCCGCGCAGCGCCCAGAACGGCAACAGGCTCGCGCCGCCCGCGAGCAGCGCTCCGCCCGCGAGGAAAGCAGCGGTCTTGACAAGCACCCGCGCGGGACAGCCCCAGCGCGCGCGCCGCCGCGCCCAGCAGGGCGACGTCCGCAAGTCCGTTGACGATCAGGAACAGCTCGATGCTCATTTCGATCACCCCGCCGGAACATCATAGCCAAAACGGGGCGCCGATCTCAACGATTTCCTGTCGACGCGCGCGGGTAAAAGATCGACGAAATGTCGCGCGATCCGCCCCGTTCGCGGACGCTTTCGACAGGCCGCGCGAAGGAGACGGCGGCAAAAGAGCGCGAAACGGGGTGGGATAGGCGACGCTGCGGGCGACCAAGCCGCCCCGGCGGGCGCTTTCCCCGCGATGTCGAAGCGGCGGGGCATTGTCGACGCATTTCGCCCGGAAAGCGGCGCTTGCGCACCGAAAACGGAAATTCGACACCGGTTTTTCGCACGCGATTTTCCGCCGCCGCATAGCATATTCCAGGGAGGGGATAGCATGAGCTTTTCTGAGCTTCGGCGCAAGGATGTGGTGAACATATGCGACGGCAGGCGGATGGGCCGGCCGATCGACCTGATCCTGAACGACCAGGCGTGCGCGCAGGCGCTGGTGGTGCCCGGGAGGTCCGGCGGGCTGCTCGGCTTCTTCCGGCAGGACCGGGAGGGGATCGTGATCGACTGGGGCCGCGTGCGGCGCGTGGGGGACGACGTGATCCTCGTGGAGGTGGACCCGGAGCGCGCCGAAAGTCAATAAATGGGGCTGGAGCGTAAAAAAGTCGCGTTTTTCAAGCGCTTTTGTGCAAATAAATTAAAAAAGGGACTGGACTTTACGTTATTTTTTGTGTATAATAGAGTATGAGGTGATAAAAGGATGAGGTGTGCCTATTGCGGCTGCGTGCAGAGTCGAGTGGTCGATTCCAGGCAGAACGAGGACGGCACATCCATACGCAGGCGCCGCGAGTGCGAGAACTGCGGCCGCCGGTTCACCACGTATGAGCGCGTGGAGCTCGTGCCGCTGATGATCATCAAGAAGGATCAGACGCGCGAGGCCTTTGACGTGGAAAAGCTGCGCTCCAGCATCGTCAAGTCCTGCGAGAAGCGCACGGTCTCCCTCGGGAAGATCGACGCGCTGGTGCGGGACATCGAGCAAAAGCTGACGCATCAGGCGTTGCGTGACCGTCTCGGAGAGGAAATGATCCGCAGTTTCGGCTGCGTCCCCAATTTTAAAAACTACAACGGTTATCCCGCCTCGATCTGTGTGTCAGTAAACGAGGAAATAGTACATGGGATACCGTCCGCAAAGAGAATCATCAGAGAGGGCGACATCGTCAGCCTGGATGCAGGTATGATCTACAAGGGATATCATTCCGACGCGGCCCGCACCTGGGCGGTGGGCGAGATCAGCCGGGAAGCGCAGAG
>CACYET010000129.1 GCA_902773515.1 uncultured Eubacteriales bacterium
TGCTGATGGACGACTTCATAGAGCACCTGCGCATCGTGCTGCAGCTGGTGCGGGCCATCCTCGACCCGGACTGCCTGATCCTCGGCGGCGACATGACCGACGCCCTGCGCGCCGCGCCGGGGCTGCTGCCCGACGGCGACTACACGTTCGGCGAGCGCTTTGAGGACGCCTGCGCCCAGGGCGCGGCCGCCATCGCGCTGCGCAGCGCGCTGCATGAGCGCATCGACGAGGCCATGGCCGCCGACGACGGGGAATAAGGTCGTTTGTGAATTTATAGATGAAAGAAGATTGCCAATCATGAAGAGATATACGCTCGAAGTCTGCTGCGGCAGCGTGGAGGACGTGCTGCGGGCCGAAAAGGGCGGCGCGGACCGCGTCGAACTGAATTCCTGCCTGTTCCACGGGGGCCTGACGCCGTCCATCGGCGCGCTGATCGCCGCGAAGGCGCTGTCAAAGCTGCCCGTGATGGCCATGGTGCGCCCGCGGCAGGGCGGCTTCTGCTACACCGACGCCGAGTACCGCACCGCGCTGGCCGACGCCGAGGCGCTGCTGGAGCGCGGCGCAGACGGCCTCGTGTTCGGCTTTTTGAACGCCGACGGCACGCTGGACGAGGCGCGCACGAAGCAGCTGGTCCGGCTCGCCGGGGACAGGACCAAGGTGTTCCACCGGGCCATCGACGTGGCGCCGGACTGGCGGGACACGCTGGCGCGGCTGATCGACCTGGGCGTCGACCGCGTGCTCACCAGCGGCCAGGCCCCCGACGCCTTCTACGGCGCGGACGTCATCCGCGAGATGGTGGACTTCGCGCAGGGCCGCATCGAGATCCAGCCCGGCGGCGGCGTCAGCCTGCGCAACCTGGAGAGGATCCTCGAGGCCACCGGCTGCGACTGCATCCACGTGGCCAAATTCCGCGAGCTGACCGACCCCTCTGCCGCCGGCAACCCCGACATCTTCTTCGGCGGCGCGCTCTACCCGCCGGAGGACCGCTATGACGTGATCGACGGCGACTACATCGCCCGCGTGCGGGCCAGACTGTGAACCCACCATAGGAGGTCATGCCATGAACCGCGTCACCATCAACCCGGATCGCAGCATCGGAACGATCCACCGCAACCTGTACGGGCACTTCTCCGAGCACCTGGGCCGCTGCATCTACGGCGGCATCTTCGTGGGCGAGGACAGCCCGATCCCCAACGTGAACGGCATGCGCACGGACGTGGTGGAGGCGCTGAAGGCCATCCGCATCCCGGTGCTGCGCTGGCCCGGCGGATGCTTCGCCGACGAGTATCACTGGCAGGACGGCATCGGCCCCAGGGAGAAGCGCACCCGCATGGTGAACACCAACTGGGGCCACGTGGTGGAGGACAATTCCTTCGGCACGCACGAATTTATGGAGCTGTGCCGCCAGCTGGGCTGCGCGCCCTACATCAACGCCAACGTCGGCTCCGGCACCGTGCGGGAGATGGCCGAGTGGGTGGAATACCTGAACAGCCCCGGCGACTCCACCGTGGTGCGCCGCCGCTGGGCAAACGGCCGCAAGGAGCCCTGGGGCGTGCAGTACTGGGGCGTGGGCAACGAGAGCTGGGGCTGCGGCGGCAACATGCGGCCGGAGTACTACGCCGACGAGTACCGCCGCTTCCAGACCTACTGCCGCGACTATCCCGGCAGCAAGCTGTACCGCATCGCCTGCGGCGCGAACACCGACGACTACCGCTGGACCGAGGTGCTGATGGACCGCGCCGGCCGCTTCATGGACGGCCTGAGCCTGCACTACTACACGCTCACCGGCCCCACCTGGGAGGAGAAGGGCCGCGCGCTGACGTTCTCGAAGAGTGAATACTACGAGCTGATGCACCGCGGCGCGTACATGGACGAATTGATCACGAACCACGCGCGGATCATGGACCGCTTCGACCCGCAGAAGCGCGTGGGCCTGATCGTGGACGAGTGGGGCGCGTGGTACCTGGTGGAGGAGGGCACCAACCCCGGCTTCCTCTACCAGCAGAACACGATGCGCGACGCCGTGCTGGCGGCCATGCACCTCAACATCTTCAACCGCCACTGCGACCGCGTGGCCATGGCCAACATCGCCCAGACCGTGAACGTGCTCCAGTCGGTGATCCTCACCGAGGGCGAGAAAATAGCGCTCACCCCCACCTGGCACGTGTTCGACCTGTACAAGGCCCACCAGGACGCGAAGGCCGCGGACTGCTTCGTGGAGACGGACCGCATCGGCGAGGGCAAGTGGCAGGTGGACCGCGTCAGCGCGTCCGCCTCCGTAAAGGACGGCGCGATCACGCTGACGCTGGCGAACCTGTCGATGGACGAGGCCGCGGACGTGGCCGTGCGCGTCCCCAACAGCGGGAAGGTGTCCGGGCGCATCCTCGCCGCCGAGGCCCACGCGCACAACGACTTCGACGCCAGCCCCGTGGCCAGCGCAGACTATACCGACTTCGCGGTGAACGGCGGCGAGATCAGCCTCAGCCTGCCGCCCTGCTCCGTCGCGGCGCTGACCATCGCGTGAGCGTCCGGCGCGGAAGGCCCTGTCCCCGCTGCCTGCTGTCCGAGACGCCCGGCGAGGAGGCGCTGGCGGCGCTGAACCGCCAGTGGATCGAGGCCCTTCCGGCGGAGCGGCGCGCGGACGACGCCGTCTATCGGACGCGGCTCGCGGCCTGCCGGGCGTGCGAACACCTGGCCTCGGGCACGTGCGCGCTGTGCGGCTGCTACGTGGAATACCGCGCCGCGCAGAGAGCGCGCAAATGCCCGGACGTGCCGGGAAGGTGGAAACAATGAGAGCCTTCCCCTTTGGGGAAGGTGGCTTTGGCGGAAATGCCTGCATTTTCGCCAAAGCCGGATGAGGTCGGCGTGGAACAGCGATATGTTTGAACGCCTGTCGACCTCATCCGACCTCGCCGACGGCGCTGGCGCGCCTGCTCGGCCACCTTCCCCAGAGGGGAAGGCTTTTGGAGTCAAAAATCATATCTAAGGAGGCGCGACTATGTCCTTGGAGCACATCCAACATCCGGTGAAGGGAGATATCATCCTGAACGTGACCAAGGGGCACTTTGCCACCGGCCACAGCCACATCAACCACTACATCGACGTCACGCGGCAGAAGTTCTGCCTGTCGGAAGCGCGCAAGGTGGCGCTGGCGCTGGCGCGCGAGTACAAGCTGAACACGCTGATCGACACGATCCTCTGCCTCGACGGCACGGAGGTGATCGCGTCCTGCATGGCCAGCGAGATGACCAAGGCCGGCTACATGAACATCAACCAGAACCAGGACATGAACGTGCTGACGCCGGAGCGCACCGTCGGCAGCCAGCTGATCTTCCGCGAGAACACCGCGCCGATGGTGACCGGCAAGAACGTGCTGATTTTGATGGCGTCGGTGTCCACCGGCTACACGGCGAAGTCGGCCATTGAGACCATCGCCTACTACGGCGGCCGCGCCGTGGGCATCGCCAGCATCTTCGCCACGGTGGAGAGCATCGAGGGCCTGCCCGTCGTGAGCCTGTGCAACCCCAACGACCTGCCGGGCTACACGTCCTACGACGCCCAGTCCTGCCCCCTGTGCCGGGCCGGGAAGAAGCTGGACGCGCTGGTGAACAGCTTTGGGTATTCGAAGCTGTAGAAGGAGCCGAAAAAAGGAACAGGAATGGCGGCAAATTGCCGCCATTCCTGTTCCTTTTTTTCTGTTCCCTATCTCTTCTTCCCCATCGCCCCGATGATGGCGTCGGCGGCGGCCTCGTAGCCGAGGGCGGAGGTGTTCAGCATCAGGTCGTAGTTCTTCGGGTCGCCCCAGGTCTTGTCGGCGAAAAACTTGTTGTAGTTGCGGCGCTGGGCGTCGCGGCGCTTGATGTAGGCCTCGATGCGGCTCGCCTCCACGCCGTCCACTTTGCGGGCGCGGTCGATGCGGTCCTGCATGTTGCTGGCGTAGATAAAGGCGTTCACGAACGGCACGTGCGCCTCGGTTTTGAGGATGCGCGCGGTGCAGCGCCCCAGGAAGATGCACGGGGCCTTGGCCACCAGCTGTTGCACCAGGCGCGACTGCGCCGAGAACACGCTGTAGGCCTGCTCCATCTTGTAGCCGGGGGTGGCGGTGTTGGACATCATGGCGATGTCGGACAGTATGCCGCCCACGCCCTTCTCGTCAAACTCCTCGATCACGCCCAGCTCGATGCCGTACTCCTTGCCGGCCATCGTCAAGAGGTTCCCGTCGTAAAACTCCATGCCCAGCTTTTCGGAGAGGATCCGGGCCACCTCGCGCCCGCCGCTGCCGTACTCCCGGTCGATGACGATGCTCATGTTGTCCATGCCGCAAGCCTCCTTTGGGGATGTTAAGTTTCAGGTCAGTCCTTTACCTATATTATACACAAATCCAGGCGCGTTGTCCACATGAAAATGGGGGCAATGTTAATATTGTATTCCTGCACTTGACAATGCATGAATCCTTGTATACAATGATGCAAAACCATTCCGACCCATGGGAGATGAAGCCTATGCTGGAAATGTCCAACAAAACCAATTTGCTGGAGCAGCGGCAGTACAAATATTCGCTGCAGGATGTGCCGGAGGCCAACCTCTACCGGGACATCTACCCCTACGACGAGATCCCGCGCGTGGCCTTCAACCACCGGCGCGTGCCGATGGGCATGCCGGAGGACATCTGGATCACCGACACCTCCTTCCGCGACGGACAGCAGTCGGTGGAGCCCTACACGGTTCAGCAGATCGTGGACCTGTACAAGCTGATGGCGCGGCTGGGCGGCCCCTACGGCGTGATCCGCCAGACGGAGTTCTTCGTGTACAGCGAGAAGGACCGCGAGGCCATCGCCCGCTGCCAGGAGCTGGGCTACCGCTTCCCGGAGATCACCACCTGGATCCGCGCCACGCGCGAGGACTTCAAGCTGGTGAAGGACCTGGGCATCCGCGAGACGGGCATCCTGGTGTCGTGCAGCGACTACCACATCTTCAAGAAGATGCAGATGACCCGCAAGCAGTGCATGGAGTATTACCTGAAGACCGTGGCCGACGCCTTTGAGGCCGGCGTGATGCCCCGCTGCCACCTGGAGGACATCACCCGCGCGGACTTCTACGGCTTCGTGGTGCCGTTCGTGAACGAGCTGATGAAGATGAGCCAGGACGCCGGCATCCCCGTGAAGATCCGCGCCTGCGACACGATGGGCTACGGCGTGCCCTACTCCGAGGTGGCGCTGCCGCGCAGCGTGCCCGGCATCATCTACGGCCTGCAGCACTACTCCGACGTGCCCAGCGAAATGCTGGAGTGGCACGGCCACAACGACTTCTACAAGGCCGTCACCAACGCCTCGACGGCCTGGCTCTACGGCGCGTCGGCGGTGAACTGCTCGCTGCTGGGCATCGGCGAGCGCACCGGCAACATCCCGCTGGAGGCCATGGTGATGGAGTACGCCAGCCTGCGCGGCAGCCTCGACGGCATGGACACCACCGCCATCACCGACATCGCCCGCTACTTCCGCGACGCGATCGGCTACGAGATCCCGGTGATGACGCCCTTCGTGGGACGCCAGTTCAACACCACCCGCGCCGGCATCCACGCCGACGGGCTGCTCAAGGACGCGGAGGTCTACACGATCTTCAACACCCGCAAGATACTGGGCCGCAGCCCCGCCGTGATGATCGGCAAGGCCAGCGGGCTGGCGGGCATCGCCTACTGGATCAACGAGAACTACCAGCTGGCCGGCAGCGAGGCCGTGGAG
>CACYET010000130.1 GCA_902773515.1 uncultured Eubacteriales bacterium
GAGACGCTGGACGGCTCGTTCGACGGCCTGTACATGTCCGGCAGCGACATCGCCGCCGGGGTGGACGGCACCGTCAGCCAGGTGAGCGCCCAGCAGGGGAGCGCCATTCAGAAGAACAGCGTCGTGGCCGTCGTCTATCCCGAGGGCGCCATGCGCGTGGAGGCGCAGATCGAGGAAGCCAACCTCGCGTCCGTCGCCGTGGGCGACCCGGTGAGCATCGAGCTGGTCTGGAACCAGGACGAGGGCGTGACCTACGACGGCGTGATCTCCATGATCTCCGCGATCGCGGACAGCGCGTCCGCATCCTCCGGCGCGTCCGCCGACGCGATGGGCGTCGAGACCGGCGACAGCGACGACACCGTGACCTACACCGTGTACATCGACTTTACGCCCGACGAGAACACCCGTTACGGCATGAGCGCCGTGGTGACGACGCTCGACGGGGAAGAGGAGGTCGAGGAAGAGGTCGAGGAGGAGACCGCCGAGGAGGAAGTGGACGAGGCGCAGGCGGAGGAATCCGGGCGTCCGCAGCCGCCGGAGGGCTTCGATCCCGCGAACATGCCGGAGGGCTTTGACCCCGAAAACCTGCCGGAGGGCTTCGATCCCGCGAACCTGCCCGAGGGCTTCCCCTCCGCCGATGAAGGGGTGACGGACGATGCGCAGGATTAAGCGCGCGCTGTCGATCCTGCTGGCGCTGGCGCTGGCCGTGACGCTGGTCGGCGTCGCGCTGGCCGAGGGCGAGCAATCGGAGGTCGTCGAAGCCGACGATGAGGTCGTCGGAGCCGCCGATGAGGCTGTCGCGGGCGATGAAGCAACGGACAGCCTCGAGGCGGAATCCGAACCCGAACCCGAGCCCGAACCCGAGGCGGAGCCGGGACCGGAACCCGAACCCGAGCCCGAACCTGAGCCGGAGCCCGAATCTCAACCTGAGCCGGAGCCTGAACCTGAGCCTCAACCGGAACCTGAGCCCGAGCCGGAGCCTGAACCCGAATCCGAGCCGGAACCCGAGCCGGAGCCCGAGCCGGAGCCCGCGCCTGAACCCGAGCAGGAACCCGAGCCTGAGCCGGAACCTGAGCCCGAACCTCAGCCCGAACCCGTGCCCGAACCGGTGCCCGAGCCTGTACCGGAACCTGAACCGGAACCTGTACCGGAACCGGAGTCGGAACCCGAACCCGAGCCCCAGCCGGAAGTCGTCCTGGCGTTCAGCATCGCCGAGCCCGAGGGCGTGAGCGTGTCGGGCAACGCCTGCGCGATCGACGTGATGCGGGCGGGCAGCATCCGGGTGCAGTGGTCCTGCAGCGCCGCGTGCGACGGCTACGCCGTGGCGCTGGTCGGCCCCGACGGCGCGGAGATCATGAACGCGCGACAGGCCGAGGCCTCGTTGAGCCTCTCGCTGCAGGGCGCGGCGGGATCGTATGCGCTGTGGGTCGCGGCGCTGCAGGGCGAGACGCCCGTGGCGTCGGCGAAGCTGACGCTGAACCTGATCCAGCCCGAACAGGGCGAGGGCTTTCCCGAGGGCGGCTTTCCGAGCGGCGGCTTCCCGAGCGGCGGCTTTCCGAGCGGCGGCTCCCGGGGCGGCGCGCCCGGCGGCGACGCGTCCGGCGCGGAGGCCGAGCAGGGCTTTCGCGTCACGGCGGGCAAGGCGCTGACGAGCGCGCACAATTCCGGCACGAAGGATATGCGGCTCTACGGCGCGGTCGAGCTGACCGTTTCCGACGAACCGATGACGCGGCTGACGCTGGGGGACGAGGCGCTGGAGATCAGACTCTCGGAGGAAGGCGCGACCTTTGCCGCCGCGATCGACGGCGACCGGCTGACGCTGACGGCCGAGAGCGACGGCGACTGGACGCTGAACGGATCGGCGCTCAAGGCGCTGAAGCGCAGCGGCATCGCCGCGCTCGCGCTGAGCAGCGGCGGGGAATATGTCGAGCTGGCGACGGAGCCGGTGCTGACCGGCGAGGTCTACGCCCGGCTGCGCGCCGACGGTGTGGCGTCCTCGGCGTACGAGTATCGCGTCGGCAGCGCGGGCGTGCGGGTGACCGTCGCCGGACAGACCTACGCGCTCGACGATCAGGGCGAAATGATCCCCACGGAGGGATGAGAACATGACTTTGAAGCGATTGACCTGCCTCGCGCTGGCGCTGCTGGCGTTCGCCGCCCCGGCGCTGGCGGAGGTCTACGAGGGCCGGACCGTCGCGCTCTTAACCGTGCCTGTGCAGGCGGAGCGGGACGGCGACGTCGAGGCCGTGGCGGCGCTCGCCGGTCAGCGCGTGGCGGAGGGGGAATCCCTCGCTTGGCTGCGCGGTGAGAAGGCGTTTGCCAGCCAGGACGGCACGGTCTCCCTCGTGAACGCCGGGGTCGGCGACGACGTGAGCGGCGCGGTGCTCGAGCTTGCGCCCCTGGAGCGCTACACCGTCTATTGCACGGTGGACAAGGCCTACCAGAGCGCCGAATCCACGCTGGTCCACAGCGGCGAGACGGTGTACGCCAAGTGCACGGTGGACGGCACGCACCGCGCCGTCGGCGTCGTCACGCAGGTGGACGGCGAGGAGTACCGCGTGCTGACCCTCGGCGGCGAGCTGTACGTCGGCGAGACGGTCTACCTCTACCGCGACGCGGACTTCACGGCGCAGCAGCGCGTCGGCGTCGGCACGGTGGTCGCCAGCGACACCGAGGCCTACGAGGCAGAGGGTGCGCTGACGCGGCTGTGCGTGTCGGAGGGCGACGCCGTGGAGCGCGGGCAACTGCTGTTTGAAGTCGGCGGCGGCGAGATCGCCGCCCCGGTCGGCGGCATCGTCGCCTCCGTGTCCTGCCAGCCGGGCGACGCCGTCCAGACGGACCAGACGATCGCCGAGATCGTGCCGGACGGCGAGATCGGCGTGGAGATCCGGACGGACGAGACCGCCGTGGCGAAAATCTCTGTCGGAAGCGCCGCACAGCTCATCTTCGCCGGGCAGGAGGACGAGGACGCCGTGCCGGGGACCGTCGTCGCGATCTCGGCGATCGCCGATTCCGGGGAATACGCCGTTCGCATCCGGCCCGAGGCCGACGCTTCGCTTCCCCTCGGCATGAGCGTCGAGGTCCGCGTCGGGTGAGATGCAGCGGTGCTGTTTACAGATGTTGTCAGGGGCGCGGCTTTCCGTTTGCCGTTCAATGCGCGCCGCGATCGGACGGCTTCATTCGGGACCACGCCCTGATCGACAATCTTCACACAAAATTGACTTGCATTCTCCGCCGCGCGGAATATAATGGTGGTAGGCAAGACTAACTCAAAGGCCGGACCGGGTCGAGCGCCCTTGCCAAATGGACGAGGGCTTTTTTGTTGGGAGCGAGTTAGTTAGAACTAATTTAGAGCGCGGCCCGGCTTTCCGGCAGAGGGGAGAGAAGCCATATGGATTTCAGGGAATTCGGAAGCCAGAACGCGCAGATCGCGCTGGGCCTGCTGATCCCGTTTCTGGGCACAAGCCTGGGATCGGCGCTGGTATTCCTGCTGAAAAAGCAGCTTTCGGCCCGCGTGCAGAAGGTGCTCACCGGCTTCGCGGCGGGGGTGATGGTGGCGGCCTCGTTCTGGAGCCTGCTGCAGCCCGCGCTGGACGCGAGCGCCGACATGGGGGCGCTGGCCTGTCTGCCCGCGGCGGTCGGCTTCCTGGTCGGCATGGGGTTTTTGCTGCTGCTCGACATGGTCACACCGCACATGCACATGGACAAGCAGAACGAGGGCCCGAACAGCGGCTTCAAGCGCACCACCAAGCTGATCCTGGCCGTGACGCTGCACAACATCCCCGAGGGCATGGCGGTGGGCGTGGTCTACGCGGGCTTTCGGGGCGGCCATACGGGCATCAGCGCCGCGGGCGCGCTGGCGCTGGCCCTGGGCATCGCCATCCAGAACTTCCCCGAGGGCGCGATCGTCTCCATGCCGCTGCTGGCGGAGGGCATGCCCCGGCGCAGGACCTTCTGGATGGGCGTGCTGTCCGGCGCGGTGGAGCCCGTCGCCGCCGTCGTGACACTGCTGGCGGCGGGGCTGGTGACGCCGGTGCTGCCGTACTTCCTGGCCTTCGCGGCGGGCGCGATGCTGTACGTGGTGGTGGAGGAGCTGATCCCCGAGATGTCGCAGGGCGCGCACTCCAACGTCGGCACCGTCGCGTTCTCGCTGGGCTTTATACTGATGATGGTGCTGGACACGACGCTGGGATGAAGATCGCAAAGATCAAAGATAGAGAAAGAAGGGGTTATCATGATGAAGCTGGTGCTGATCCGCCACGGCGAGAGCGAATGGAACCGACTCAACCTGTTCACGGGCTGGACGGACGTGGACCTGAGCGAGAAGGGGCACGAGGAGGCGAAGGCCGCCGGGCGGCTTTTGAAGGCCGAGGGCTACGACTTCGACGTGTGCTACACCTCGTATCTGAAGCGGGCGATCCACACGCTGGACCACGTCCTCGACGAGATGGACCGCGCGTGGCTGCCCGTCGTCAAGAGCTGGAAGCTGAACGAGCGCCACTACGGCGCGCTGCAGGGGTTGAACAAGTCCGAGACCGCCGAGAAGTACGGCGAGGAGCAGGTGAAGATCTGGCGGCGCTCCTTCGACGTCAAGCCCCCGGCCCTCGACCCGGCGGATGCGCGCTCGCCGCTGAACCAGGACATGTACCGCGGCGTGGACCGGGCGCTGCTGCCCGCCTGCGAAAGCCTGGAGACCACCATCGCGCGCGTCGTGCCGTACTTCAACGAGGTTGTCAGGCCGGACATGCTCTCCGGCAGGCGCGTGCTCATCGCCGCCCACGGCAACAGCCTGCGCGCGCTGGTGAAGTATTTTGACCACGTCTCCGACGCGGACATCGTCTCTGTCAACATCCCCACCGGCACGCCGCTGGTGTACGAGTTCGACGATGACTTCAATGTACTTCGGTCCTGCTACCTCGGCGACCAGAAGGCGCTGAAGGCGAAGATGGAGGCCGTGGCGAATCAGGGGAAGAAGCGGTAAAACAAGGGGCTGTCGAGCGACAGCCCCTTGTTCTATGCCCGGCGGGCGGACAGCCGCTTCTTCACCGCCTCCATCGAGGCGGCGCTCAGCGAGCCCGCCAGCGCGCCGGCTTCCTTCCTGGCGGTGTTCTCGTCGACCCCGGCTTCGGTGAGCATGCGGTGGAAGAAGTCGTAGCGCTCGTGGAACGCGTCGGCGCGGCGCTGGCCGTCTTCCGTCAGGAGCAGCGCGCCGTGGTTGCCGATGCGAACGAGCTTTTCATCCAGCATCTGCCGGACGGCGACACTGACGCTGGCCTTGGAGTACTCCAGCCAACTGGCGACATCGACGGCGCGGACGACGAGAAAGCGCGTGCCCAGCAGCAGTATGGCGTGCAGGTAGCGGTCCATGGTTCGATCATTCAGCATGCGGCATCCCTTCCATCGGCTTTATCGGCGGTTTGCTACGGCGCGGCATTCGGTGGGTGTCATGCCCGTCGTCTTCTTGAAGACGTGGGAGAAGTGGGCGGAGGAGACGAAGCCCACCGCCTCGCCGACCTCGGAAACGCTCAGCTCCGTGTCGCGCAGCAGCGCCCGCGCCCGGTCGCAGCGCACGCGGTTGTGGTAGCTCAGCAGCGTCTGGCCCGTGCGGGATTTGAACAGGCGCAGCAGGTAGCTGCCGTTGATGAACAGCGCTTCGGAGATCGCCTTCAGGGAGAACTTCTCGGTGCTGTGGCTCTCGATG
>CACYET010000131.1 GCA_902773515.1 uncultured Eubacteriales bacterium
CCACGATCTTGCGAATTGCCATAGTTGCCTCCGTATTTGGATTGATTATATATCAAAGGATAGTTCCGGGCGGGCGGCGCAACGCCGCCCCTACAAAACCTGTTCCCGAGGGCCTGCCGGCCCGACCTCGCTAAAAACAGTCCACCGGACTGTTTTCCGGGCGCTCGGTCTCCCTGTTCCCTAAATCATATTATTCGGATTGATCTCCAGCTCCGCGCGCACGCCGTCGGGGGCGGCGTCGGCCAGGGCCTGCATCCGCGCGGCCACGGCCTCGAGGTCGGCCTTGAAGTAGAGCTTGATCATCAGCTGCCAGCGGGTGTCGCCGCGGATCAGCCTGATCGGGGCCTCCATCGCCCCCAGCTGCACGGTGTCCGCCCGCGCGCCGCTCTCGTCCAGGTACGCGCCCAGGCGCACCTCGTCCGCCTGCGCCGCCGCCGCCACGGCCTCGGCGTCACGGCCGCTGTAGATGATCCGCGCGATCATCGTGAACGGCGGGTACAGCGCGGCGCGGCGATGGGCGCTCTCGCGGGTGTAGAAGGCGCGGTAGTCCTGCGCGGCGGCCAGCCGGATGCCGTAGTGCTCCGGGTCGTAGGTCTGCACCACCACGCGCCCGGGCACCTCCGCCCGGCCCGCGCGGCCCGCCACCTGCGTGATCAGCTGGAACGTGCGCTCCACGCTGCGATAGTCCGGCAGGTTCAGCGAAAGGTCCGCCGCCACGACGCCCACCAGCGCGACGTTCGGGAAGTCCAGCCCCTTGGCGATCATCTGCGTGCCCACCAGCACGTTGGCCTCGCCGGTCTTAAAGCGGTTCAGGATGCGCTCGTGGGCGTCCTTCTCGCGGGTGGTGTCGATGTCCAGGCGCGCCACGCGCGCGTCGGGGAACAGCCGCCGGACCTCCTCCTGCACCTTCTGCGTGCCCGCGCCGAAGTACTTGATGTACCGGCTTGCGCACTTCGGGCACTTTTCAGGCGGCGGCAGGGTCCTGCCGCAGTAGTGGCAGCGCAGCGCGTTCTCCGCCTGGTGCCAGGTCATCGTCACGTCGCACTGGTCGCATTTCACGACGTAGCCGCAGGCGCGGCAGGACACGAACGTGGAGTGTCCCCGGCGGTTGATGAACAGCATGGCCTGCCGCCCGTCGTCCAGGCAGCGGCGCAGCTCGCCCGCCAGCTTCGCCGAGAAGATGGAGTGGTTCCCGCGGCCGAACTCGCCGCGCATGTCCACGACCTCCACCTCGGGCATCGGCCGCCCGTTCGCCCGCTGGCGCAGCTCGATCAGCGTCAGCCGGTTTTCCGGGCGCACGCCGGGCATGGCGCGCATGTAGGTGGTGATCGAGGGCGTGGCGCTGCCCAGCACCAGCACGGCGCCGTGCTGCCCGGCCCGCCTCCAGGCCACCTCGCGCGCGTCGTAGCGGGGCCGGTGGTCGGACTGGTAGCTGGTCTCGTGCTCCTCGTCCACCACGATCACGCCCAGGTTTTTGACCGGCGCGAACACGGCACTGCGCGCGCCGATGACTACGCGGGCCTCGCCGGAGCGGATGCGCCGCCACTCGTCGAAGCGCTCCCCGGCAGAGAGCGCGGAGTGCAGCACGGCCGCGTCGCCGCCGAAGCGCCCGTGGAACCAGGCCGCCATCTGCGGCGTGAGCGCGATCTCCGGCACCAGCACGATGGCCGTCCTGCCCATTTCCAGCGCCCGGCGGATCAGCCGGATGTAGACCTCGGTCTTGCCGGAGCCGGTGACGCCGTGCAGCAGGAAGCGCCCGCCGCGCGGCAGCGCCGCCGCCAGCTGGTCGACGGCCCGCTTCTGCTCCGGCAACAGCTCCGGGTCCGCGGTGCTCTCGTCGCCGCGCATCACGTGCGGTGTGCGCCGGTGCTCGCGGTCATAGATCGCGACCGCGCCCTTGTCAACGAGCGCCTTCAGCGCCGACTTCTCGTCGATCCGCGCGGTCATGAGGTCGCCGTCGCGCAGCCGCATGAGCAGCTCGACCTGCTTCTTCGCGCGGGGATTGGCCGCGACGAAGGCGTCGATCTCCGCATCCGTCAGGTTCAGGCGCGCGCAGCGCTCCGTGCGCTCGCGCACCCGGCCGCCGCGCATCTGGGCGGGCAGCATCAGCCGCAGCGCGTCCACCAGGTTGCACAGGTAGCGCGCGTGCATCCACTCGGCCAGCTCCATCAGGTCCGGCAGGATCGCGGGCTCCTCGCGCGTCACGCGGCGGATGGGCCTGACCTTCTCCGGCGGCAGGTCGCACGCCTCGGAAAGCGACACCACGAAGCCCTCCAGCGTCCGCGGGCCGAAGGGCACCTCGACCAGCTGGCCGGGCCGTACGTCCATGCCCGCGGGCACGGCGTAGGTGAACTGCCGGTCCACCGCCTCGGCGGAGAGGTCGACGATGACCTGCGCGTACATGCTACGCCCCGATCATCGCGGCCACGGCGTCCAGTATGCCGTCCGCGACCTCGCGCTTGCGCATCAGCGGCAGCGCCGTCTCGCCATCGCGGGTGACGAGCGTCACGGCGTTGGTGTCCACGCCGAAGCCGGCGTCGGCGCGGCTGACGTCGTTGGCCACGACCATGTCCGCGTTCTTGCGCTCCAGCTTGCCGCGGGCGTTCTCCAGCATGTCGTCGGTCTCGGCGGCGAACGCCACCAGCACCTGGCCGGGGCGCTTGCGCCTGCCCAGCTCGGCGGCGATATCGGTGGTGTTCTTGAGGCGCAGGACCATGCCCTCGCCCGTCTTCTTGATCTTGCCCTCGGCAAAGGTTTCGGGCGTGAAGTCCGCGGGTGCGGCGGCCTGGATCACCACGTCGGCCCAGTCGCCGCGCGCGAGCACCGCCGCGCACAGGTCCGCGCTGCATTCGACGGGCACCAGCTCCACGCCCGCGGGCGCGGCGAGGCTCACCGGCCCGGACACAAGCGCGACCTCGGCCCCGCGGTCCCGCGCGGCCTCGGCGATGGCGTAGCCCATCTTGCCGGTGGAGCGGTTGGTGATGTAGCGCACCGGGTCGATGCGCTCCACGGTCGGTCCGGCCGTCACCAGCACCTTCAGGCCCTCGAAGTCCCGCTTCCCGTTCAGCAGCTTGTCCAGCGCCTCCACGATCTCAGCGGGCTCGGCCATGCGGCCCACGTCGTCGTCGCCGCAGGCCAGGCGGCCCACGCCGGGGCCGACGGTCTTCGCGCCGCGGCTCAGCAGCGTTTGCAGGTTCGCCTGCGTGGCCGGGTGCCGCCACATGTTGGCGTTCATCGCCGGAGCGATGAGCAGCGGCGCGGTCGTCGCCAGCGCCGTGGTGGTCAGCAGGTCGTCGGCGATGCCATTCGCCAGCTTGCCCAGGCAGTTGGCCGTCGCGGGGGCGATCACGAAGGCATCCGCCCACTTCGCCAATGAGATGTGCTCCAGCTCCATGCGGGGCGCGAACGTATCCGTGCAGGCGGGGTTGCCGCTGAGCGCGGCGAACGTCATGGGCGGCACGAAGCGGGCCGCGTGCTCCGTGAGCACCACCCGCACCTTCGCGCCCTGTTTCACCAGGCGGCTGGTCAGGTCGCACGCCTTGTAGGCCGCGATGCCGCCCGTCACGCCCAGCACGATTTGCCTGTCCTTCAGCATAGTCCCGCACTCCTTCCCGGTGAACACATCGGATGTTCCAACTCAAAGAAGCGAAACCGGCCCGGGCCGGGTTTCGCTGCGAAAGGCTCTATGGTTCGTGGTCGTCGCGATCAATTACTCCTCGCTGTCCGCTTCCTCGTCGCGGGTGTAGGTGATCAGCCGACGGTTGATCTCCTCGATGGCGATGGACAGCGGCTTGGTCTCCTTGGTGTCGATCAGCGGCAGGCTGCCGGCGATGATCTCACGGGCGCGCTTGGACGCCTCCACGGCCAGCGTGTAGCGGCAGTCCACCTTTTCCAGCAGTTCGCCGATGGGGGGTTCGGTCATCATAATACATTACCTCCGGTCATAGTTGCTAACTCCTAAGCGAAGCGCTCAGGTGGTCGAGAAAGTCCTTTCGGTTGGCGAGCTCCAGGCGCTTGGCGGCGATGATGGCGTAGGCCTCCTCGGCCGCGATCTCCAGCGCGTTGGGAACGTCGCTCCAGTCCTGGTGGATGATCACGTAGTGGTATTTATAGGCCTGGGCCACCTCCCCGGCCACGTTGTTCAGCCGCACGCGGATGGACTCCTCCGTCTCGGTGCCCCGCCCCCGCAGCCGCCGCTCCAGGTTTTCGCGGCTGGGCGGGCAGACGAAAATGCCGGTGACGGTTTCGTCCTGCGCCATGGCCTGCAGGCAGCCCTGCACGTCGATCTCCAGGATCAGGTCGTGGCCTTCGGAGAGCTCCTGCTGCACGGTGTGCTTCAGCGTGCCGTAGCGGTTCTGGTGCACGTGCGCCCACTCGTAGAACGCGCCCTCTGCCACCAGCTCGTCAAAGCGCTCGTCGGTGACGAAGTGGTAGTTGACGCCGTTCACCTCGCCGGGACGCGGCGCGCGGGTGGTGCACGACACCGACAGCTTCACGTCCGGGTGCCGCGCGATCAGTTTCTTGACGATCTCCGTCTTGCCCGCGCCCGCGGGCCCGGAGATGACAAACAGCCTGCCTCGGTTCGCCATGGTCGGTCACTCCCTCATGCTTATGTATTGGGGAAAACCGGGTCACTCGATGTTTTGCACCTGCTCGCGCAGCTTTTCGATCTCCGCCTTCAAATCGACGGTCAGCCGGGTGATGGGGATGTCCTGCGACTTGGAGGAGATGGTGTTCACCTCGCGGTTCAGCTCCTGCACGATGAAGTCAATGCGCCGGCCCACGGGCTCGTCGCCGTCAAACAGCGCGCGCAGCTGGCGCAGATGGCTGTTCAGGCGCACGGTCTCCTCGGCGATGGCGCTGCGGTCGGCCATCATGGCCACCTCCATCATCAGCCGCGTCTCGTCCGCCTCGCCGCCCATCAACTCCTGCACGGCGCTCTTCAGGCGCTGCGTGTACGCCTCCACCGTCTCTGGATAGCGGGCCTCCACGGCGTCGGTCATCTTCTGGATGGCCCCCACGCGGCCGGACAGGTCCGCCTGGATGGTCTCGCCCTCCCGGCGGCGCATGGCGACGAGCTCATCCAGCGCGACGTCGAGCGCCGAGCGCATCAGCGCCAGCACGGCCTCCTGATCCTCCTCGGCCTCGCTGACGACCAGCACGTCCGGCATCCGGGCGATGGTCATCAGCGTGCGGTCGTCGCGCAGGCCCCCGCCGGAGGCGGTGCTCAACTCCTGCAGCGCGTCGGCGTAGGCGTTGAACAGCGCCACGTCCGCCGTCACCTTGCGCGCGTCCGTGCGCAGGTTGCGGTACGTCACGAACACGTCCACGTGCCCGCGGGAGAGCCTCTCCCCCACGATTTTGCGCGCCGCGTCCTCCAGGAACATCAGGTTCCGGGGCATCCGGAAGGAGATGTCCAGGAAGCGGTGGTTCACGCTCTTGACCTCCACGGTCATCAGCCGTCCGTCCACCTCCATGGACGCGCGGCCATAGCCCGTCATGCTCAACATAGTATCTCCTCCCAACGCGAGATATCTCTGGCGGATAAGTATCCACGGTCATTATACCACATCAAAAGCCGATTGCCTATGGGGTCGCGGAAATTTAAAGGGAAATCGTGTGTGGGATTCAGTGGGACAGATCCTTCGCTTCGCTCAGGATGACAACATCCCGGCGTGACATCCTGAGCGAAG
>CACYET010000132.1 GCA_902773515.1 uncultured Eubacteriales bacterium
GCATTTGCCGATACCATCAGAGAAGCATCCGATCAGGACGCTGTTATCGGAAGAATCGGCGGTGATGAGTTCGTCCTCTTTTCAGAAAAGATAAATTCCGAAGACGATATACGAAAAATAACAGAAGATATAAACGTGAACTTCCTGAAGAGAGCCAAGGCTCTTATCGGAGAGGAAATGGATATCCCTCTGGGTGCATCCGTAGGTGCCATGTACGTATCCGGTGCAGGTTCCGAGTTTACGGACATTTTCAATGCTGCCGACAAGGCGCTCTATAAGGTAAAACAGAACGGAAAGCACGGCTATGCTCTTTACAATTATGAGGATTTCGAAGAGGTTGAAGATACACAGCTTATGAACCTCAAGACTATCAGCATGATCCTTTCCGAGAGAAATATATCCAACACAGCGCTTCAGCTGGGACAGGATTCCTTCGTACATGTATACAGATTCGTCATGCGTTATATCATGAGATATCACAGAAATGCATGTAAGCTTCTTTTTACGCTGCAGCCTATCGGTGAGCAGTCCGAGAGTGAGTTTGCGGCAAACTGTGACAGATTCTGTGCTCATGCCAGCGGCGTGCTTCGTAAGAGCGATCTGGTAATGCAGTGCAGAAAGAATCAGATATTTGTATTACTGACAGACATCAAGGAAGAAGCCATCAAGCAGGTTGTGGGAAATATCATCAGAACCTGGAGCAGAGACGAGGGTGATATACTGACGGTTTCCTACGAAGTTGAATTCATGGAATCCGACGACCTTATGCATGCCAGCGATGAACAGCACCGTGTTGTAGCCGACGTCCGCCCAGAGCGAGAGGATCAGGATCGACGTCATCAGCGTCGATGCGTTGCCCACCCAGTCCAGCGGCGGCATGCCCAGCTTGCCCAGGATCATGTTCAGCGCGCCGCCCTTCGCCGGGAACAGGCACTTCTGCCAGACGACCGTCACCGCCGCCAGCGGCGCGACGCAGGGCATGAAGAACGCCGTCCGGAACAGCGAGCGCCACTTGTTCGAGCTCAGCGCGCACAGCAGCGCCGAGGTCACCAGCGTCAGCGCGAGGTTGATGACGACGAACACGGCCACGTAGAACAGCGTGTTCTTCAGCGACGCGATGTACAGCTCATCCTTGAACAGCGCCTTGAAGTTCTGGAAGCCGACGAAGTGATTTCCGGTCTCGCGCAGCGGCGAATAGTCCATGAAGGCGATCACGAAGCTGGCGATGATGGGCGCCACGATGAATATGACCAGCAGCAACAGCAGCGGCGTCAGCACCAGGTAGGGGAACTTTGATTTCTTCATAGCGGCGTATCACTTGCCTTTCGTGATGAATGGTCGTGGGGGGGCGCTTGCCGGGCCTGCGTCACCCGGAACCCAGCAAAGAGGGGGAAGGGGCGCGACGGTCCCTTCCCCCGGTTGAATGGAATCAGTAGAGCTTCATGTTGGCGGCCAGGTCGTCCGTCAGCTTCTGGCAGGCTTCCGCCACGGAGGCGTAGGTGCCGTCGTCGGTGACCAGGGACACGTACATCTGGGAGATGTACTCCTTGAGGATGTCGGAGTTGAAGCGGCCCAGGAACTCGGCCTTGTCAAAGATCGGGACCAGCGGCTTCACGTAGGGCGCGCCCTCCAGGAACTCCGCGTCGTTGGCGACGCTGGCGCGCGGCGGGATCTGCGCGCACTCCAGATTGTGGCGCTTCAGGTTTTCCGGCTCGAGCAGGAACTCGACGAACTTCCAGGCGGCATCGGCGTTGCTGGTGTTCTTCGGCACGCACAGGCTCCAGCCGGTCTCGGCGACCCACTTCTGGTCCGCGCCGTCGATGAACGGAGGCTGGGCGATGTAGTCGTAGTCCACGCCCTCTTCCATGCCGTAGACGCCGATCAGGTTGGACAGCACCCACGGGCCGCGGGTGACCATGTAGGCCTCGTCCATGCCCAGGAAGTCATAGCCCTCCAGGCCGGCCGAGCCGAGCAGGCCCTCCAGGTTGGTGATGTGGTCGTCCTTAATCCAGGAGACCATCTCCTCCATGCTCTCCACGCACTCGGCGGAGGTGAAGTCGAGGGTGCCGTCGTCCTTCAGGTAGCTGCCGCCCTTCTGCAGGATCATGGCCAGCCAGTTGAAGGGCAGGTTGTCCATGGAGTTGAACTCCAGGCCGCGCATGGTCATCGTGTCGCCGTCCGCAACCGCGACTTCCTTCGCGATCTTCATGACCTCTTCCCAGGTAGTGGGATACTCGTAGCCGTTCTCCTCGAACAGGCCCTTGTTGACGACGATGCCGCCGTACTCGACGTTCAGCTCCAGCGGAGCGCCGTAGTACTTGCCGTCCTTCTCCAGCGTGCCCAGCACGGGCGTGTAGGCGTCGTCCTTCAGGGCGTCGATGAAGTCCGCGGGGGCTTCGCACAGCACGCCGTTGTCCACCAGGTCCAGCATCCAGCCGCCCCAGACCTCGTAGACGTCCGCGCCGACGTCGCCGCCCATCAGGGACGTCTGGATCTTGGCCTCAAAGTCGTTGTAGGGGAAGGTCGTGTACTCGATCTTGATGTCGGGGTTGGCCGCCTCGAAGTCGGCGATCAGGCCCTCGTAGGACGCGTTCCAGGCGTCGTTCTGGTGGGTCCAGAACTTCACCGTCGTCTCGGCCATTGCAGGTACGCACAGCATGAGCAGCAGCGCCGCCGCGAGCATCAGAGTAAGCAGTTTCTTCACCGTAAACACCTCCATTAATATTTCTTCAAAGGGGGAAGCCCTTTAAATTCCAATCGATTGCCACACCTCGGGCAGCAGGTCGAGGTTCTCCCGGATCAGCGCCTCCAGCAGGCCCTCAGGGTCGTCCGCCATCGCGCACAGCGGGTCCAGGTACATCGCCTGCCGCGCCTTGAGCGGGTCGCACGCCACGGCGGCGTCCACCAGCAGCAGGTATTCCCTTCCCAGCGCCTCGCACTTCGCCGCGATGCCGTCCGGCAGGCGGCCGACGTGCTGGGGCTTGAGGCCCATCCGGTTCACGAACGTGGGCACCTCCACGATGATGCCGTCGCTGACGTTCTCGATGTAGCCGCGGTTCTGGACGTTCACCATTTCCGAGGCCACGCTGCCGGTCGCCAGCGCGCGGATGAAGTGCGTCGCCGTCTCACCGCTGCCCTCGAAGAAGTGCTCGTAGCCCGTATCGCGCAGCAGCACGTCCTCCAACCGCCTTCGGCCCTCGGCGCGCCAGCCGTCCAGCACGGAGAAGTCGCAGTTCTTCCAGATCAGCTCCCGCCGGGCCATCACGCCCTCGCGCAGGAACGTGGAGAAGAACTCGCCCACGTGGCGGTCTCCCGGCGCGGGATACAGCCCGAACACCCGGTACAGGTCCTGCGAGATCTGCTCGAACGCGCCGTAGCCCGTCTCGGTCAGCCTTTGCTGGAGGAGGGGGTAGACGTCCTCGCCGTCGATCTCCATGCGCGTGAACCACGTCAGGTGGTTGACGCCCGCGGCCTCGTAGGCAAAGCGCCCGGGATCGACGCCAAACACCTTCGTCGCCAGCGCCTCGGCGGTGTCCGGCGTGCCGTGGCAGAGGCCGAAGGACTTGATCCTCGAATACTTCTGGATCGCCAGGCATTGGGCGCCCTCGGGGTTGGTGTAATTGATGATGTAGGCGTCCGGGCAGGCGCGCTCCATCTCGTGCGCGATCTGAAGCGCCAGGGGGATCGAGCGCAGGATGCGGATCGCCGCGCCGGGGCCGATCGTGTCGCCCACGGACTGGTTGACGCCGAAGCGGGTGGATGTGGCGATGTCGCGCTGCCAGGCCGCGTAGCCGCTCACCGCGTAGGTGAAGAACACGAAGTCCGCGCCGGGAAGCGCCGGACGGAAGTCCTCGTGGGCGGTGACGGCGAAGGCCTTTTTCGAGCGGGCGACCAGCTTTTCGACCGCCGCCCTGACCTCCGCGAGCGCCGCGGCGTCGATGTCCACCAGCCGCAGCTCGCCGCCCTCGATGAAGTCCTCGGAGAGGATATCGCCCACAAGGCGCATCGTAAATACGGAGCTGCCCGCGCCGATGAACGCGAAGACGAACCTTGTCCGACCGAAAAACATAACCATTCGCCTCAGATTAATTAGATTATAACAAAATGGTCATTACAAGTCAAGCTAAATATTTACCGGATCGCCAGGCTCGCGGCGCGGGCGCAACGGATGTGCGCCGGCCCGCACCGGTTGAGAAGACACCCTCCCGATGGCTACTCCAGCTTCACGCGGAAGCGGTACTTGTCGCCAGCCACGGACGACGTGCAGTACTCCACCGGCTTGTCGTCCAGGTAGGCGACGCGGTCGATCTGCATGATGCTGACGACGCCCTTGCGGCCGAGCATCTCTGCGATGACCTCCGGCGCGATGCCCGCCTCGAAGATCTCAATGGCCTTGTTCGGGCGAACGCCGCTCTTTTTGATCATCGTGTTGTACAGGCCGTCCCGCGCGATCTCCTCCGAGGTCGCGCCGCCCAGGTATTCGGAGGGAACGTAGCTGGTTTCGTAGGCGTAGGGGACCTCGTCCGCCAGCCGCAGGCGCAGCAGCACGTCGATCATGTGCCCGGGCTCCACCTCCAGCTTTTCCGTCAGCGGCGGCTGGGCCGGCACCCGCGACAGCGACAGCACGCGCATGCTCGGCGTCACGCCCTGCCTCTTCAATTCCTCCGAGAAGGAATAGTTGGAGTTGAGCAGCGATTCAAATTTCTTTTCCTTCTTTTTCTCGCGGTTCTGCACAAAGGTGCCGCGGCCCTGCGTGCGCTGGACCCAGCCGTCGTTCTGCAGCTCGGCCAACGCCTGGCGCACCGTGATGCGGCTCACCTGGAACATCTCGCACATCTCGCGCTCGGTGGGGAGCTTGTCCCCGACCTTGTACACGCCGTTTCCGATGTCGGCCAACAGCTTGTTTTTCACGGCCACGTAGCCGTATCTGGCTGTCATAAGCACACCTCATCTCAACCGTATTCGCGCGATCCTTCCTCGCCTGTGCGATCAGTTGATCTTGATCCAGGGGTCCAGCCCGTCCGGGTGGTCCGGGTCGCAGCCCACCACCAGCGATTTGTAATAGGTCGTCAGCTGGCAGAGCGCCACCAGGCCGAGCCCGAAGGCCACGCTGCCCAAGTCCGCCTCCAGCGGCACGCACAGCGCGCCGGGGATGTCCACGCCGCGCGCGGCATAGCACACGACCGTCGCGCCTGTGGCGACGAGGTCCGCCACCAGCTGCGCCTCGTACTTGCAGGCGGGCGACTTCACGGCGACGAACACCAGCGTGTTCTTCCGGATCATCACCATCGGCCCGTGGCGCACGTCCAGCACGTGATAGTAGTTGCTGTTCTGCTGGCAGATCTCCTTGAACGTCAGCGCCGCCTCTTCGGCGATGCCGTCGATCTCGCCGTCGGCCAGCACCACGCCGTGGTCCCAGTCCTTCGCGGCCAGCGCCTGCGCCCGGGCGTCGATGCGCGCCAGATAATCGGGGCCGTGCGCGGCCATCTTCGCCATGCCCTCGCGGATGGAGGGATCACCGAACAGGCAGCCGAGCACCATCGCGCCCATCGCGTACAGGTTGCTCACGCAGCGCGTCTGGCACACGCTCTCGTCAAAGGCCCAGGGCATGCACAGCGTGAAATCGGAGAGCGCCTCCATCGGCGTGCCTTCCGCGCAGACGATGGAGAGGAAGCGCGCGTCAGCATGCGCCGGTAGACCTCGCAGTTCAGCCACAGGTCGCCGCCGGCGAGCGCGTAGGCGGGGATGTCCGTCCGCAGCGAAGCGATCGAGCAGAAGCCCTTGCTGAGGGAGAAGCTGGAGCCGCAGCCCACGAACACGAGGGAGGCGGGGCGGCTCTGAGAGAACCATGCCTTCAGCGCCGCCTGCTTCTCGTCCAGCAGCGCGACGGTCTTTTCCAGCGCCAGGTATTGCCCGCGAATCTCATTCAGCGTCAAACTCATGGATTTTCGCCTCCGTATTCTTTATGGTCATTACCTTATAATCTCATTATAACGTATAGCAAACATAAATGTCAAGAGACAAATCGCGGGTTCGGCGAAATTTCCTCGGTTTTTCGGCCTGTTCTCGCTTGACGGCACAATTGGTTTGTAGTATACTTGGATTGGTCCTATCAATTTATGCCGCGAGGACCCTGTCAAAGGCATCGACCAGAACGGAGGTAACTGCTTATGTCCAGAAAGATCGCCTTCATCGGCGCGGGCAGCTTCGGATTCACCCGGGATCTCGTCAAAGACATCCTCTCCTTTCCCGCCCTGCAGGACGCCACCATCGCCCTGATGGACATCGACCCGGATCGGCTCGCGGCCATCAAGCGCGCGTGCGACCGGATCGTGGCCGAGGGCAAGTATCCCGCCACCGTCTTCGCCACGCTGGATCGCCGGGAGGCGCTGATGAACGCCGACGGCGTCATCACGACCATCCTCCAGGGCAACTGCGACGTGTGGCAGCACGACATACTGATCCCCAAGAAGTACGGCGTGGACACCTGCGTGGGCGACACCCGCGGTCCCAGCGGTATCTTCCGCTACCTGCGCACGGTGAACCCGCTGCTGGACATCGCCAGGGACATCACCGAGTGCTGCCCGAACGCCGTGTATTTGAACTACACCAACCCGATGGCCATGCTCTGCCGCACCGTGCAGGGCGTCTATCCCCAGCTGCTCACCAGCGGCCTGTGCCACAGCGTGCAGGGCACGTCGCAGATGCTGGCCAAGTGGATCGGCGCCAAGCCCGAGGAGGTCACCTACACCTGCGCCGGCATCAACCACCAGGCCTTCTATACCGAGTTCCTCTGGAACGGCAAGGACGCCTATCCGCTGATCCGCAAGGCCGTCACCGAGCGCCCCGAGGTCTACAACGAGGAGATCGTGCGCAACGAGATGTTCCTCGCGCTGGGCTACTATCCCACCGAGTCCTCCGGCCACAACAGCGAGTACAACCCCTGGTTCCGCAAGCGCCAGGACCTGATCGAGAAGTACTGCCTGCCGGGCACCGGCTGGAACCCCGGCGAATACGCCTACATCCTAAAGGAGTATCGCGAGCGCGAGACCACCTGGCGCGACGAGATCGACCAGTGGTTCAAGGACCCGCTGGACCTCGCGCGCGGCGAGGAGTACGCGGCCTACATCTTCAACGCCATCCTCGGCGACGGCGAGATGTTCAAGTTCAACGGCAACGTGCGCAACTTCGGCCTCGTGGACAACCTGCCCTACGGCTGCTGCGTCGAGGTGCCCGTGCTCGCCAGCAAACACGGCCTGGAGGCCATCCACGTGGGCAAGCTGCCGCCGCAGCTGGCGCTTCTGAGCGGCACGTCCGCGCAGATCGAGGAGCTGGCCGTCGAGGGCAGCCTGGCGGGCGACCGCGACATGATCTACCAGGCCATCTGCTACGACCCGCTGACCGCCGCCGTCTGCTCGCTGCGCGAGATCCGCAGCATGGTGGACGAGATGTTTGAAGCCAACAAGGCGTGGCTGCCGCAGTTCAAATAACGAGGGCTTCCGCGCAGGACGCGCAGGACCTACATAAAACGACCGGGAGAAGCGATTGCTTCTCCCGGTCTGTTCATGCCTTGGCGGCGTCGCCGCCGGCAGAGGGTTATTCGGCCAGCAGGGCGTTGAACTCATCCTGCATGGCGGCCAGGTTCTCCTCGACGTTGCCGCCGGAGAGGATCTCGGCCATGTAGTTGTCGAAGTTCACGAAGATCTCCTGGGTGTTCTTGTCCGCGGCGGGCAGCGGCACAGCCCAGCCCTGGTTGGCGGCGCCCAGGAAGGCCTCGGTGTTGTAGCCCTCGAACTTGGCGGCCCACAGCGCGTCGCAGCCCTCGTAGGCGGGGATGACCACGTCCGCGGTCAGCGCCTGCGCGTCATAGGAGCCCAGGTAGGCCAGGAACTTCTTGACCTCCTCGGGGTGCTTGGTGGAGGAGGCGCCGACCCAGCTCAGGCAGTGGGAGATGGTCTTGCGCTCCTTCATGATCGGCAGCGGCGCGATGCCCAGGCTATCGCCAAAGGCCTCGGCGTAGGTGCCCAGGTTCCAGCTGCCGCCGAAGGTCATGGCGATCATGCCGGACTGGAACATGGCGTCGGGAGCGGTCTCGACCTGGTCCTCGACGGAGGGAGACACGCCCTCCACCAGGATGCCGTCCTGCAGCTTCTGCAGGGCCTCGGCGGCCTCGGGGCTGTTCACGACGCAGGCGCCGTTCTCGTCGAACACCTGGCCGCCGTTGCCGAAGATGTAGTCGTAGCAGGCTTCCTGGCCGGAGGCGGGGATGGCCGCGCCGTACACGCCGCTGTCCGCGTCGGTCAGCGCCTTGGCGATCTCGATGAAGTCATCCCAGGTCCAGTCGTCGGCGGGATACTCGACGCCGGCGGCGTCAAACATGTCCTTGTTGTAGAACACGGCGATGGAGTCAAAGTCCTTCGGGATGCCCCACAGGATGCCGTTGACGGTGTGCGTATCGATCACGTGCTGGGGGAACTTGCTCAGGTCGACAGAGCCATCCTCGAACAGGCTGGAGATGTCCAGCAGGTAGCCGTTCTTGGCGTAGTCGCGGACATTCAGCGCGTTGATCGAGAAGATGTCGGGCGCGGAGCCGGCGGGCAGGCCGGTCACCAGCTTGTCCCAGTACTGGCCCCACGGCACGGTGCTGGCGTTCACGTGAATCTCGTCCTGGGAATCGTTGAATGCGTCGATGGCGGCCTGGATGCCCGACTCCTGCTCGCTCATCCAGTAGTTCATCTCCAGTTCGACGGCGGCGAACGCCGTGGAGCTGAGCGCCATGATCAGCACAAGTACCAGAACCAACAGTTTCTTCATGGAAATACACCTCCAAAGTTATTTTGTCAACCGGCGTCGCGCCGGTCAAGCTCGGTGAAAGGGGGATCAGGTCTTCATGCCCGAGGTGGCGATGCCCTCCAGCATCTGCTTCTGCCCGATCAGGAACACGATCAGCATCGGCGCCATGGCGAACACGCCGGCGGTCATCTGCGTGGGGATCTTGGTGGCGTACTGGCCCTGCATGTTGGAGATGGCGATCGAGAGCACGTACATCTTCGCCTTGCTCACCACCACCAGCGGCCAGAGCATCTCGTTCCAGCACCAGAGCGTGGTCAGCACGCCGAAGGCGATCATGCCGTTCTTCACCAGCGGCAGCAGGATGCGCCAGTAGATGCCGAAGAAGCCGCAGCCGTCCAGCATGGCCGCCTCGTCCAGCTCCCGCGGCATGGACATGAAGTTTTGCCGCAGGAAGAAGGTGCCGAATATGCTGGGCAGGTTGGGGATGATGATCCCCGCGAAGCTGTCCAGCCAGCCCAGCTTCAGGCAGATCAGGAAGCGGGGGATGATGATCATCTGCGTGGGCACCATCAGGACCGTCATGCAGATCAGGAAGATGAGGTTCTTGCAGGGAAACTCAAGCCGCGCGAAGGCGTAGGCCGCCATCGAGCAGGTGATCAGCTGGAAGGCCACGGTCGTCACCGTGACGATGATGGTGTTGACGTAGTAGTGGCCGAAGTTGTACTTCTGGAGCACGTCGGTGTAGTTTTTCCACTGGGGCAGCTGGGCCTTCAGGCTGGTGAGCAGCATCCAGGCGAAGGGCATGATCATGAAGATGGCCCAGAATATCAGTATGACGTAGAGAACCACCCGTCCGATGGGGAAACGCCGTTCACTCTTCATGTTCTTCATCCCCCTCATTCGTAGTGGACCCACTTGCTCTGCAGCTTGAACTGCACCAGCGTGAGTATCAGGATGATGGCGAGCAGGATCACGGATTCGGAAGTGGCGATGCCCAGCTTGTGGTAGAGGAAGCCCTTTTCATAGATGCCGTACACCATCGTGCGGTAGTACTGCATGAATTTGTCCACCGTTGCGCCGGAGCCCGCCAGGGTATAGATGACGTCGAACACCTTGAAGCCGCCCATCAGCGACGTGACGGACACGAAGAACAGAACGGGGGAGAGCAGCGGGATGGTGACGTGGATGAACTGCTTGAAGCTGTTGGCCCCGTCGATCTCCGCGGCCTCGTAGTACACGCGAGGGATGTTCTTCAGCCCCGCCAGCAGGATGATCATGTTGTAGCCGGCGGAGGACCACACGCCCACGATGATGACGCCCAGCATCATGAAGTTGGGGTCGGTCAGCCACTTCGGCCCCGCGATGCCCACGAGCTTGAGCGCCTGGTTCACGATGCCGTACTGGGAATTGAGCAGCGATCGCCACACCATGCCGACCGCGGCGGCCATCGTCACGGAGGGCAGGAAGTAGATGACCCTGAACAGCGAGCGGCACTTGATGTTCTGGTTGAGCGCGTTGGCGAGCAGCACGCTCACCACCATCGAGAGCGCCACCGAGACAAAGGCGTAGTAGAAGGTGTTGAGCAGCTCCTGCCACATGTCGGAGCCGCGGGAGAGAAGTGTGAGGTAGTTCTTGAATCCCACGAAGCTGTAGGTCACGTAGTCCGGCCCCTCCGTGAACGAAAGAACGATGGACCAGATCGTGGGGATGATGAAGAACACGAGGATGCCCACTACCATGGGCGCGATCATGAGATACGCGGCGGTGTACTCCCGCTTCTTGCGCGGCGTCAGAGCGTGACTGGACACATACAACACCCCGATTCTGTATCAGGTCGATTGCGAGCGTGCGCAAAACTTCACAAATTCAAATATATGTATGAACTTTGCGACAGTATACTATATATTGCGCCCGATTGCAATAGCTTTATCTTAACAATTCTTGCTTTTTTGAGCGATGCCGGTCAGGCGCGGGCGCCGTCCTCGTGCCGACGCCGGAATTCGGCGATCTCGACCACTTTGCCGGTGACGCGCGACTCCTCGGCTGCGCAGGCCATCAGGTGGCTCTCCACGGAGCGGCTGATGTCCGTCGACGCGGCCTCCCCGCCGTGCTCCAGCATCGCCAGGAAGCTGTCGACGATGCCGGAATCGCCGCCGCTGTGGCCGCTGGCGGCGATGCGCGGATGGATGGTCCGCACTTCATTCCGCGCGACCGCGTTCGATTCAAAGGGGATGACCTCGATCGTGTTGGCGTCCTCGCTGGCGCGCAGCTCGCCGTCCTCGCCCATGATCTTCATCGTGCGGGCGATTCGGTTGGTGAAGGCGCTGAGGTTGAACGTGGCCGTGACGCCGTTTTCAAACTCCAGCGTCGTCACCTGATGGTCGCACACGTCGTTGTCGCAGTGGTACACGCACCGCCCGTAGGGGCCGGTGCGGATGGCCTCGCGCACGCTCGCCTCCGTCTGGTCCTCCGTGAGCACGACCGCGGGCCAATTGCCGAGGATGGGCAGATAGCAGTTGTAGGCGCTGTACCGGCATTTTTCGCGCAGGGAACAGTCCGCGCAGCGCTGAGCCGCGCCCTCGGGGGCGTTTTCGGCCTTGAAGTAGCTCAGGTCGCCGAACGAGGCCACGCGCTTGCATCCGCTGCCCACCAGCCAGACCAGCAGGTCGAGGTCGTGGCAGGACTTCTGCATGATCAGCGGGCTGGACAGCTCCCGGTTGCGCCAGTTGCCGCGCACGAAGGAGTGGGCGAAGTGGAAGTTGCCGATGTTTTCATTGTGCTGGATCGATAGGACCCTGCCGATGGCGCCCTCGTCGATCAGCCGCTTGATCTCCATGAAGAACGGCGAATAGCGCAGCACGTGGCACACCACGACGCGGCGATCCAGCCGGCGGGCCGTCGCTTCGATGTCCAAAAATTCCTCCGGGATGGGGGAGATGGGCTTCTCCAGCAGCAGGTGATAGCCCTTCTCGAGCGCGGGGATGGCCTGGGCGTAGTGATCCCGGTCCATCGTCGCGATGATGGCGGCCTGTCCCAGCTGGGGCTGCGCCAGCAGCTCCGCTCCGGAAGCGTAGCAGCGGTCCTCGGAAATGCCAAACGCCTTCCGGGCGATGGCGCGCCTGGTGGGGTCCAGATCGGCGACCGCGACGATTTCATGCCCTCTCTCGAATGCGCACTGCGCGTACACCATGCCGCGCTGTCCGGCTCCAATCAAAACAAATCGCATACTATCCGCTCCCATCGCAAAAATTGTTTACTAAACAATACCACATTGTGATGGATTTGTCAACGCCTTTTTTACACAAAACACATAATTTGTTGAGACAAACGCAAGCGGGCTGTCGATGAAACGGCCGCCGCAGGCCTGGCAAAGCGTCGAGAATCTGGATGAATCGAATTCATGCTGCGCCTTGATAATCCCACAACATTCCGTGAAGGGCCAATAAAAAGGATGAAACAATTAACGTTAAACACGCAACTGTTTCATCCCAAAGAGGCCGACCGCGCAACTCAGGGGGCGATCCTGGCGTTCTCGATGATGGTTTCCACGTCCTCGGCCATCGCGTTGTAGTCCGCCATGATCGCGCCCTCCTGATACGCCGTGTACTCGGGAGGGAGCGTCAGGTAGAAGTGCAGCCCGGCGCTCTCGCTGTAGCCGAGGTACGCATAGGCGAGCAGGTCTCTGAAACCCTCGTCCTCGCTGGCGCAAAGCCTGAACAGGAAGCCGCCGTCCTCCAGACCTTCCTCCAGGAACCGGTCATAGCTGGCGGTCTGATAGAAGGCGACGCCGAACTCGTCCCGCTTTGCGGTGAACTGCCCCTCCCAGGACGCGGGGAGAAGCAGGGATATCTTCGGGAAGTCGAGGCGGATGAACCGCCCGCCGTCGACGGGGGTCATGGCGAAGTCGTAAGGGGAGAGGGAGGCCTCCGCGCCCGTCTCTTGAGCCGCGTCCGCCTCCGTGCGCGTCAGCGCGACGGGCGCGTCCAGACCGTCGTCCGTCCACACGAGGCCGGAGCCGTCCTCCGCCCATTCGAACCGGGCGTAATAGAGGTCGCTCGTCGACCAGTCGGCCTCCTCCCACTCCTGGAACCAGCCGCTGAAGCGCTGACGCGTCTTTACGCCGCCGCCGCAGACGACGGCATTCGCTGCCTCGTCGTACCAGCAGGCGCAGTATTGCCACGCGTCGCGCTCGTCGTCGCCGTCCTGGAGCAGCGCGAGGCACCGGAGCTCCTCTCCGTCCTGGGAGATCTGCACGCTGACGCCGTCGCCGACCCATGCGCCCAGGAAGCGCTCGATGCCGATCGGCTCGGCGCATGCCGAAGCCACAGAGAGGGCCAGCAGCGCGGCGACGCACGCGATTCGTACAAAGAGCCTCTTCATATCCTTCATCCCCTTCCGTCTGCGATGTTGTTTTCGGGCATCCCGTAATTTGATGTTGCGGGAAATCCGTTTTTGTGCGAAAATAGGGTTATCCCAAGACAACTGTGTATTTCACCGAATCGACAACGGAGGGCTCGTCCATGATCAAGCTGCATAACGCGACGACGATCGACCAGGCCGGAGCGTGCCGGTCCCAAAGGGACATCTACATCGACGGCGGGCGAATCGTCGGCATCTGCGACGCGGGAACGCCCCGGCCGGAGCTGAAACCGTCTGAAACGATCGACTGCTCGTCGTTCTTCGTCAGCCCCGGGCTCGTGAACCTGCATGCGCACACCGCCATGAACATCTTTAAGGGCATCGC
>CACYET010000133.1 GCA_902773515.1 uncultured Eubacteriales bacterium
CGACCCGGCGGTGCTGGACCGGGTGCTGAACGCGGGGCTGGACGGCCTGGTGATGATGCGCCCGCTGAGAGAACCGCTGTTCCAACTGCTGCGCTCCAACATTCCCCACATCGTCGCCATAGATACCGGGCACATGCCCATCGACAACATTGAGTACGATCACTTCCAGGTGAGCCGCATGGCGGTGGAATACCTGTATCAGAAGGGACATCGGCAGATCGGCTACATCGGCGGCTACATCCGGGAGGACGCGGGCGAGACGTCGAGGACGCGATCGCGCCGCTACCGCAGCTACCGGGACACGATGAACGAGCTGGGGCTGGAGATCCGCCCGGAATGGGTGCTGGACTGCCGGTGGGACGACAAGCTGTGCGTGAAGCTGGTGGAGAACGCCTATCACACCGTCGGCCTGCCGACCAGCTTTTACGTCGGAAGCGACCTGATGGCGATGGCGGCGCTGCGGGCGCTCTACCAGCTGGGCGTCTCCGTTCCCGGCCAGGTGGCCGTCATCGGCATGAGCAACATCGAGATGAGCCAGTACGCCAACCCGCCGCTGACGACCATCGACGTGCCCACCGTTGAGATGGGCATTGCCGCCGCCCGGATGCTGGCCGCGCGCATCCGCGGCGATACCACGCTGCCCAAGCGCATCCTGCTGCCCTCGACTCTGATCGAGCGGGACAGCGTCTGACGGCCGTTTTTCAAGACCGGCCCGGCAATCCTGGGGGTTTTCCCCGGACTGCCGGGCTGGCTTTGTTTTGTGGGTTATGGCCTTACGGCGCGGGCACGACCTCCGTCGCGCCGATGCGGTTCGCGCCGAGCTCCGCGTTCCAGATGTCGCCGTTGTTGGCGAAGCGGATGCAGCGCTTGTTGGCGCTCTGTTCCTTCGGGTCGTTGATCTTCAGGTAGATATCGTACTCGCCCGCGGGCACGTCGCCGAAGTCGCTCAGCGGGATCGAGAAGCTCAGGTCGCGCCAGGCGTCGGCGTTGTCCGCGCGGCTGTCCAGGTCGGGCCGCCATTCGCGCGCGTCGATGTCCGTCGGCGCCGAGTAGATTGCGCCGTCCGCCTTCGAGCGCAGGATCGCGGTGACGTTCTTGCGGTTGACGATGTTGCCGAAGCCCACGTTCTGGATCTTGCCCTCGAACTGCAATTCGTCCGCGGCGCTCACCGTGGCGGAGGCGTTGGCGTCGCGCAGCACCAGCCGGAAGCCCAGCCGGTCGCGCCAGTACTCGACGCCGTTCTTGCCGTCGTACACGGGGTCGAACACGGCCTGTTCGATGGCGTAGGGCTCATTGTAGGCGTTCTCCAGCTGCGCCTGCATGTTCTCCTCGGTGTACTCGAAGTCGGCCCAGCGCTCGTGCACCTCGTCGGAGTAGTCGGCGTTGAGGTAGACCGTCTGGGCGTAGGAGCCCTCGAAGGCCACGAAGGGATAGGTGTTCCAGAGCGTCTCGTCGCCCTGGGCCTCGCCGCCGTAGAAGTTGTTTTGCAGGCGGATGCGGGTCATCAGCTTGCCGCGGTCGTAGTCCTCCTCGTCGCCGAAGGGGTTGCCCGGCCAGAACAGGCCCTCCGCCAGCGAGCCCCAGTCGTCCGGGATCCAGTCGGGGTCGTCGGTGCCGAAGGCGTAGCTGTCGTTGAAGAAGCCCAGTCGGCTCTCCGGCGTGCCGGGCTCGGGCGCGGGGATCTGGTCAATGGTCGCGAAGTCGTAATCCGTGCCGTAGGTGGCGTTGTACCAGGACAGGTACGCGCCGGGCTGCACGATGATGGAGCGGGACTCAGGCACGGCGTCCAGCCACGCGTCGAGCAGCCACTTGTAGGCCTCGGGGCTGGTGCCGAACGTGGAGGAGTGCATCTCGCCCCAGGGGCCGAACATGCCGCCGTCCACGCCCATGATCACGTCCTCATACTCCCGCAGGATCGGCTTGACCTGCTCGATGTGGCGCAACAGCTGGTCCTTGTCGGGCTCGACGTCCGCGACGAGCGTGTCGATGTAGCCGTCCTCGGGATGGTCGCAGTCCACCCAGCTGAAGCCGGGGCCGTCGTAGCTGAAGCGCACGAGGGTCACGCCCTCGCCGTCGCGGACCTGCTGGAGCTTTTCGCGGATGTACGCCAGGCCGTCCTCGGTGATGTCCTGCGACTCGCCGTGCGGCCAGGCGGGCACGTCGTGCTCCAGCCAGTAGTCGAAGTTCGTCTCGTAGTCGCAGGGCTCCGCGTCGCCGCGCGAGGCGACGGACACGTCCTCGGGGGCCTCGTAGTCCTCGTCGAAGCGCACGCCCCGGCCGGTGAAGGCGTTGTCGGAGTAGTTGCGCAGGTCGAAGTAGATGTGGCTGATGCGGGTCTGCACCTCCACGCCCGCCACGTACGCGGGCTCCGCGCCCACGTTGACCTTCTGGCCGAGGGATTCCGGCGTCGCCGTCACGGGCACCACCATGCCGTCGTTGGCCCGGTAGAAGCCGCGATCCGGGTTGGGAACGTCCGCCGGGTCCTCCGTGTAGTCCAAGTCCTGCGGCGCCAATGCGCCCTCCTCCGCCAGCGCAGTAAGTGCCCCGGCCAGCGCCAGCGCCAGGATCAGCGCCCAGGCGAGGGCCTTTTTAAACATCCGCATCGTGACCGACTCCTTTCTCGTCGCCTGTCGTCAGGGAGCTGTCTCAAAACAACTCACTGGCCGCTATCAAAACCGTAGGGGCGGCATAATTGCCGCCCGCGGACGCCAATTATGGCGTCCCTACGGCGGATAACCGCTGTGTTTGGCATCGTGTCAAATGCTTTGAGACAGCCCCTCGTGTTTCTCTGTTACGCCATCAATCCCTCGGGGATCGGCGCGTTGTCGTGCTGGAACGCGAGTACCACCGCGCCCTTGTCCGGCGGTAGCTTCGGCGCGCGCAGCGCCATGTTGAGCGCCCCCAGCTTTTGCGCCAGCGGCTCGAGGATCGGCGCGCCGATGTTGAACACGCCGCCGGAGTAGCTGACGGGCACCTCGCCGCTAAAGCCCAGCCGACGGTACAGCGCGGCGGCCATGTCGGTCAGCTCCGAGGCCGCCCGGTCCAGTATGCGCGCGGCGTTGGGGTCGCCCTTTTCGCACAGCTCGCCCAGCAGGCGGGAGAGGGCGGCGATCTTCGTGCGGTCCAGCGCCCACTCCTCGACGACGCGCGTGATCACGTCGCCGTCCGCCCGCAACTCGAGCTTCGAGCGTATGGCCTCGTAGAGGGGCGTGCGGGCGTCGCGCCCGTCGCTCTGCCGCGTGAACAGGCGCAGCAGCTCCACGCCGATCCAGTAGCCGCTGCCCTCGTCGCTGCCGATGGCGTAGTGCCAGCCGCCGCAGCGCAGCACGTCGCCCGCCGCGTTGCGCCCGCAGGCGATGGAGCCGGTGCCGCAGATCAGGCTGATGCCGCACGCGCCCGCCAGCGTCCCCGCGAGGGAGTTCTCGCTGTCGTTGCCGATCCAGTGGGGGATGGCCCCCATCGCGTCGTCCACGGCGCGCGCCAGCATGGGCTTGTCCGTCTCCACGTCCCCGTAGCCCGGCAGGCCGATAAACGCCGCGGCTACGTCCTCCGGCTTTATGCCGGCTTCGCGCAGCGCGGCCTCCACGCCCTCCGCCAACACCTGCGTGACGCCCGCGAGGCCGCCGGCCTGCATGTAGTGGCAGGTCGGCCGCGTGACCTCCGCCAGCGTCTCGCCGTTCGCGCCGCAGAGGATGAACTTCGTCTTCGTTCCGCCGCCGTCAATGCCCAGATAGGTCTTCATCCGCTTTCCACCTCGATAGAAACACACTCTAGTCGTCCAGCAGCAGCGCCGCCAGCTGCCCGGGCGTGTCCGCCACGGCGTCGAACCACGTGCGCTCCCTCGGCTTCACGTAGCCGAACCCCGCGCCGTACACGGGAATGCCGTTGCCGCGGGCGGCGGCCACGTCGATCAGCGTGTCGCCCGCGTAGGCCGCGCCGTCTTTGCCGAACCTTTCCAGCAGCTCGCCGGTCATCCGGCGCTTGTCCGGCGCGTCGCAGCGGACCTCGCCGAACAGGCTGCGGATGCCTGCGCAGGCCAGCATGTCGCGCACGTGCACGCGGCTGCCGGTGGACGCCAGGCACAGCGTCACGCCCCGCGCGCGCAGCCGTTCCAGCATCGCTGCGACGCCGGGGAACAGTATGCCCGCGCCGAGCGCCGCGCCGATCTCGCCCTCGCGGCGCTCCACCTCCACGGACAGGCCGGCGAGCGCCTCCGCGGGCGCGTCCGGGAAGATCGCCCGATAGAACGCCTGGTCGTGCAGCCCGATGGCGTCGCGGATCGCGCTCTCCGGCGGCATGGGCAGGCCGAAGCGCCCGGTCAGCTCCCGGAAGGCGCGCGCCGTCATCAGGTTCGTGTCGATCAGCGTGCCGTCCAGATCGAAGATTGCGAGCTTTGCCATGCCCGGCTCCTTTACTTCATGCCCGTGATGGCGATGCCCTCGACAAACTGCTTCTGGAACGCGAGGAACACCACCGTGACCGGCAGCATGATGATCGTCGCGGCCGCCATGATCGCGCCGATGTCCTTGGCGCGCTGGGTCGAGAAGAAGCTCAGCGCCAGCGGCATGGTCATGTTCGTGGTCTTGCTCAAATAGAGCAGCGGCCCCAGGTATTCGTTCCACAGGCCCAGGAACGTGAAGATCGCCAGCGCGCTCATGGCGGGCATGATCAGCGGCACGATCAGCCGCGAGTAGATGAACATGTCGCTCGCGCCGTCGATCTGCGCCGCGTCCATCAGGTCGTCCGGGATGTCCATGATGAACTGGCGGCACAGGAATATGCCGAAGCCGCCCACCATCCTCGGCAGCACCAGCGAGGCCAGGTTGTCGTACAGGCCGATCTTGCGGATGAGCAGGAAGCTGGGGATCATCGTGGCCTGCTGGGGCACCATCATCGTGGCCAGTATGAACAGGAACAGGAAGTTCTTGCCCTTGAACTCGTACTTGGCGAACACGAAGCCCGCGATCGAGCTGGTGAACAGCATGATGATCGTGCCGGACACGGACGTGACGACGCTATTCTTCAGCCAGGCGAACACCGGCGCGCCCTTGAACACCGTGTCATAGTTCTTGAAGGTGAAGTCCTCCGGCCAGAACGACTTGCCCTTCACGATCTCCTTCATGGGCTTGAACGAGTCCAGGAGCATCCAGATGTAGGGCAGCATGAATATGACGCTGATGATCACCATCGCGATGATGATGGCGATCTCCGCGCGCCTGTGGCTTGCTCGTCTTGTCGCCTGCATCGTCAATACCTCCAATCTACACGGTTGAGCCGCTGCTGGATCAGGGTAATGACCAGCATGATGAGGAACAGCGTCACTGAGATGGCCGAGGCGTAGCCCATGTCGTGCTGCACAAAGCCCTCGCGGTAGATGTAGGTGCCCAGCACGTACGCGGACCGGCTGGGGCCGCCGGTGGGCGCGAGGATCGAGAACTGCGCGAAGGCCTGGAACTGGGAGATGATCGTCATGATGCAGACGAAGGAGAACGTGCGCGCCAGGAGCGGCATCGTGATGCTGAAGAAGCGGCGGATCGCGCCCGCGCCGTCGATCTCCGCGGCCTCGTAGAAGTCCCGGGGGATGCCCTGCATGCCGGCGATG
>CACYET010000134.1 GCA_902773515.1 uncultured Eubacteriales bacterium
GGGTGATCGCGTCCGTCAGGGCCGGGTCGGTCAGCGGCCCGGTGGCGACGATGCAGGGCTCCGCGGGGATCTCGGAGACGACGCCCGTCTCGGTCTCGACGAGCGGGTGTCCCTTCAACGCCTCGGTGATCGCGTCGGAGAAGCGCTCGCGGTCCACGGCCAGGCAGCCCTCGAACACCAGCTTCTTTTCAAAGTCGTGCAGCTCGGCCAGCTCCGCGCCGATCAGCGCGTCGTAGAAGGCGTTGTACTCGTCCTCGGTCATCGGGCAGTTCAGGTAGTCGTCCGTGCCCCGGCCGTAGCGGCTGGCGCGGAACACCTTGTCCATGTCCAGCGATTCGGCGGTGACGATCGGCGCGGCGGCGTCGAAGAAGTTGAGCGCGCCGGTGCCGGTGGCCCGGGTGATCGCGTCCGTCAGGGCCGGGTCGGTCAGCGGCCCGGTGGCGACGATGCAGGGCTCCGCGGGGATCTCGGAGACGACGCCCGTCTCGGTCTCGAGATCTCGGAGACGACGCCCGTCTCGGTCTCGATGAGCGGATGTCCCTTCAACGCCTCGGTGATCGCGTCGGAGAAGCGCTCGCGGTCCACGGCCAGCGCGCCGCCCGCGGGCACGCGGCTCGCCTCGGCGCACTTCAGGATCAGGCTGTCCATGGCGCGAAGCTCCGCCTTCAGAAGGCCCGAGGCGTTCGACAGGTGCTCGGCCTTCAGCGAGTTCGAACACACGAGCTCGGCGAAGCCGGGGTACTTGTGCGCCGGGCTGTACTTCTCGGGCTTCATCTCGATCAGCCGCACCGGGATATTCCGCTTTGCCAGCTGCCAAGCGGCCTCGCAACCCGCCAGCCCCGCGCCGACGATGGTGACGATGGGTGGTTTGTTCATAGGGTTGATCTACGGAATGAGCAGGGAACGACCTCTCCCGCCCCCTGCGGGGGCACCCTCCCCTGAAGGGGAGGGCTTGCAGGAATGCCTTCCCCTTTAGGGGAAGGTGGCATTTGCGCAGCAAATGACGGAAGAGGTCGTTTCCCCGACGATTATCCGTCGCTTTCCTCCGAATTCGGATTCTCCACCTGCACGCGATGTCGGCAGGTCTCGTTGGCGCAGACGTGGTACAGCGTGTCCTTGCCGCCGCGCTTCAATACCATGTAGCTTCCGCAGACGGGGCACTTGTCGGCCACGGGTCGATCCCAGCTGACGAAGTCGCATTCGGGATACTTCTCGCACCCGTAGAACTTGCGGCCCTTGCGGCTGATGCGCTCCAACAGCTCCCCGCCGCACTTCGGGCAGGGCACGCCGATGTTGTTCATCGCGCCGCACTTCTCGCAGGGCACGTCGGACACCTGGTCCTCGATGGACACCTTCTCGATGCTCGCCTCGGCTTTCTCCAGGTCCTTCTCAAACGGGCCGTAGAAGTCGGACACGATGCGCCGCCAGTCGGCGTTGCCGGCCTCCACGTCGTCCAGCTCGTCCTCCATGGTGGCGGTGAAGGCCACGTCCACGATGTCCGGGAAGTTCTTGCACATCATGTCGTTGACGATCTTGCCCAGCTCGGTTGGGATCAGGCGCTTGTTCTCCTTGGCGATGTAGCCGCGGCGGCCCGTGATGGTGGAGATGGTAGGGGAGTAAGTGGACGGGCGGCCGATGCCCTTCTCCTCCAGCGTGCGCACGAGGCTGGCCTCGGTGTACCTTGGCGGCGGCTGGGTGAAGTGCTGCTCGGCGTTCATCTCGCCCGCCTTCGCGGCCATGCCCTCATTGAGCTCCGGCAGACTCGCGTTCTCGGCCTCCTCCTGCTGGTCGTCCACGCTCTCGACGTACACCGTCGTGAAGCCCGCGAAGCGCAGCTTCTGGCCGTTGAAGTGGAAGCGCGCGCCGTTGTCGGAGTCGATGTCCACGCCCAGCGTGTCGTAGAGCGCCGGGGTCATCTGGCTGGACACAAAGCGGTCGTAGATCAGCTTGTACAGGCGGTACTGGTCGCGCGACAGGCTGGACTTGATCTTCTCGGGCCGACGCTCCACCACGGTGGGGCGGATGGCCTCGTGGGCGTCCTGCGCGCTCTTGCGGGTCTTGTACACGTTCGGCTTCTCGGGCAGGTAGTCCTCCCCGTAGCCCTCCAGGATCAGCGCGCGCACGGCCTGGACCGCCTCGTCCGCGATGCGGGTGGAGTCGGTTCGGATGTAGGTCACCAGGCCCTGGCTGCCCTCGCCGGCGAGGTCCACGCCCTCGTAGAGCTGCTGGGCGATCTGCATGGTCTTCTGCGTGGAGAAGCCCAGCTTTCGGGACGCCTCCTGCTGCAAATTCGACGTGGTGAACGGCGGGGCGGGCAGCCTGCGGCGCTCGGCCTTCCTGATCGCGCCCACGGCGAACTTCGCGCCCTTGCACTTTTCGATCACCGCGTCGGCGTCGGCGCGGGAGTGGAGCTCCTCCTTCTCCTCGCCCCAGCCGGTGAAGCGGGCGTTGACCACGGCGTCGCCGATCTCAAACGCGGTGGACAGCGTCCAGTATTCCTCGGGGATGAAGGCCTCGATCTCGGCCTCGCGGTCGCAGATGATCTTGGTGGCGACGGACTGCACGCGGCCCGCGCTCAGCCCCTTCTTCACCTTCTGCCACAGGATCGGGCTGATCTTGTAGCCCACGAGCCTGTCCAGCACGCGCCGGGCCTGCTGGGCGTTGACCAGGTCCATGTCGATCTTCCGCGGGTTCTTCACCGCGGCCTTCACGGCCTTGCTGGTCACCTCGTGGAACTCGATGCGGCACGCCGAATCCTCGTCGATGCCCAGCACGTTCGCCAGGTGCCACGAGATGGCCTCGCCCTCGCGGTCCGGGTCGGTCGCGAGGTAGATCTTGCTGGCGGAGCGGGCTTCCTTGCGGATCTTGCCCAAAATCTCGCCGCGGCCGCGGATCGTGATGTACTTGGGCTCGAAGTCGTGCTCCACATCCACGCCGATCTGGCTCTTGGGCAGGTCGCGCACGTGGCCCTGGGAGGCCTCCACCTTGTAGCCGCGCCCCAGGAATTTACCAATCGTCTTGGCCTTGGCCGGCGATTCGACGATGACGAGTTTGTTAGCCATAATAACCTCCAGTAGAGGGAACAGGGAAGAGGGAACAGGGAACAGGATACATCAGATGCAAATCCAATTCCTCATTCCTCATGCCTCATTCCTCATTTTCAACAGTACGAGCGGTACAGTCCGCCCGGCACCTTTTCTATTATTCCCCGAAGTTCCAGCATTGTCAAGTGGGAATTTAGGCGGGCGGCGGAAAAGCCGGTGGCGAGGGCCAGCTCGTCGAACGACATCGACTGCTCCCGCAACGGTCCCACGATCGCCTCCTCCTCCGGCTCCAGCTCCACGGGCTTGGGCTTGCGGCCGGGGTCCGCGCAGGGGCGCTGGGCCCAGCGGTAGTGCTCCAGGATGTCCCACGCGCACAGCACCGGCGTCGCGCCCTCCAGGATCACGCGGTTCGGCGCCTCGCTGAGCGGCGAGTAGATGCCGCCGGGCACGGCAAACACGTCGCGCCCCTGCTCCAGCGCCAGGTTCACGGTGATCATCGCGCCGGAGGCCTTCGCGCCCTCCACCAGCAGCGTGCCCTCGCACATGCCGCTGATGATGCGGTTGCGGGCGGGGAAGTTGCCGGGCGCGGGCGGCGTGCCGGGCACGAACTCGGACACCACCGCGCCGCCGGAATCGATGATCTCGCGCATCAGCGCCTCGTTCTCCGGCGGGTAGACCACGTCCACGCCGCAGCCGAGCACCGCGACGGTGCGCCCGCCGCCGTCCAGCGCGCCGCGGTGCGCGCAGCTGTCGATGCCCCGGGCCATGCCGCTGACGACGGTCACGCCGTTCTTTGCCAAGTCGCGGGCGAACTCCCGCGCGGCCCGCTGCCCGTCGCGGGTGCAGCGGCGCGAGCCCACCGCGGCGATCATCCGCTCGCCGTCCAGCGGGCAATCGCCCCGAACGTACAGCGTGGGCGGCGGATCGTAGATGTCGGTCAGCGCGGGGGGATAGGCTTCCGACAACCGCGTCACGGCGCGTATGCCCAGGCGCTCCAGCCGGTCGAACAGCTGGTAGAAGTAGCGCTCGTCGCGGGCCTCGCGCAGCTTCTTCAGCGACGCCGGGCCGATGGATTGCAGCTCCGGCGGCAGCATCACGCCGCCCAGCGCGTCCCACACCTGCCGCGCGTCCTCAAACAGCGTCAGCAGCTGGTAGAAGCGCTTGGGACCGATGCCCTCCACGCTCGCCAGCCATATCCAGTATTGCTCCATGGGGGAGTAGTCCATGCGCACCTCCAGGCCTGCCTTTCCTCGAAGGAAAGAGCTCAGCTACGCTTCTTCCTGAACACGAACCTGCCCTGTACGACGAAGTTGAACGCGAACAGCGTCACCTCGACGAGGATCTTCGCCAGCGCGAAGGGCAGGCCCAGCGCGGTGAGGATGTGCATCAGCGCGAGGTTGAGCCCCAGCACCACCGCGGCCAGCGCCGCGTACTTCACCACGGCCTTGCCCAGGCTCTCGTTGCCCTTGAACACCACGTGGCGGTTGATGAAGAAGTTGGCCGTGGCGCTGACGAGCCGCGCGACGATCACGCTGAAGTTCAGCGACGCCGCGGCGGGCCAGGAAGCCGTCAGCGACTTCAGCAGCAGCGCCAGCGTGTAGTCGATGGCGAACGCGATCAGCGACGAGGCACAGAACTTGAAGATGCACAGGTAGATCTTCAGCGAATCCCGCAGCGGGTTGAAGTGGCTGGAGGCGTTGTCGTCCAGGTACACCGTCTCGATCCACTCCTCCAGGATGGGCATGCCGCCCTGCGCCGCAGTCAGCAGCATGTTGATCTCGTACTCGTAGCGCTCGCCGGGCACGTCCGTGAACGCGCGCAGGCCGTCGCGCCCGAACGCGCGCAGGCCGGTCTGCGTGTCGTACACCTTCACGCCGCTGGCGATGGAGAACACGTGGCGCGTGACGCCGTTGCCGAAGCGGCTGCGCAGCGGCACGTCGCCCTCGAATTTGCGGCTGCCCAGCACCAGCGCGCCGGGATTGGCCCGCGCCGTGGCGACCACGCGCAGGATGTCCTCATAGCGGTGCTGGCCGTCGGCGTCGGCGGTCACGGCCAGGTCGCACTCCGGCAGGCTGTCCAGCACGTATCGGAACGCGGTCTTCAGCGCCGCGCCCTTGCCGCGGTTCTGCGGATGTCGCAGCAGCTTCACGCCCTCCGGCAGCGCGGAAAAGACGCCTTCAAATTCCGCCCCGCTGCCGTCGTCCACCACCACGGGCACGAATTCCGGGTTGGACAGGAACCGTTCGACCAGCGAAACCAGCTCCTTCGCGGGCTTGTAGGCGGGGATGATCAATGCCGTCTTCATCGGTAAATGCGGCTCCTTCTGCCGCCGCGACGCGGTCTGGTGTCGCGCGGCAAAATTTCTACTGATAGAATATAGCACAATTTGGCTCAAAGCACAAGCGAAAAAACTCCCGCCCCGGAGAACAGAATATAAAATATGTAAGAAATTTGCGCTAATTTCGCCTGTTGCGGCGGGGATGTGGTATAATAGGGAACAGGGAACAGGGAACAGGGAACAGGGAACAGGGATTGTGGCTGACGCTGTTCCTTATGTAGGGGCGGCGTTGCGCCGCCCGCCCGAAATGGTAAATAATCCGGGAGGTTATCGCATGAACGACAAATTCCTGATCGTGGTGGACATGCAGAAGGACTTTATCGACGGCAGCCTGGGCACGCCCGAGGCACAGGCCATCGTGCCCGCGGCGGCGCGGCGCATCCGCGAGGCCCGCGCGCAGGGCTGGACCGTGATCGCCACGCTGGACACCCACTACGACAACTATCTGGAGACCGCCGAGGGCAAAAAGCTCCCCGTCGCGCACTGCATCCGCGGCACCGCGGGCTGGGCCCTGAACCCCGACATCCAGGCCGCGACGGACGGCTGCCTGCTGGTGGAGAAGCCGACGTTCGGCAGCGTCCGCCTGCCGGGGATCATCCGCGACCAGGCGTCGGAGGGCCCGCTGACGATCGAAGTGATCGGCCTGTGCACCGACATCTGCGTCGTCTCCAACGCGCTGCTGCTGAAGGCGCACTTCCCCGAGGCAAATATCGCCGTGCGGCGCGACTGCTGCGCCGGCGTGACGCCCGAGAAGCACGAGGCCGCGCTAAAGACGATGGCCAGCTGCCAGATCGACATACTGTAGGCGGCGAAAGCTCCCCGCCATCCTGAGCGGGTGACGCTCCCCTGTCATCCTGAGCGGGTGACGCTCCCCTGTCATCCTGAGCGGAGCGTCAGCGAAGTCGAAGGATCTTGAACGATTGGATTTGGAGGACGATATGAAGGAATACGTTTTTGACGCCGAGCGGACGCGGGACGCGCTGGTGGCGGCGGTGAAGGCGCTGGCCGAGCGCCAGGGCTTTGACAAGGTCGCCCTCGGCATCTCCGGCGGCAAGGATTCCACCGTCACGGCGGCGATCTGCGCGCGCGCGCTGGGCCGCGGGAACGTCTACGGCGTGATGCTGCCCGACGGCGAGCAGGCGGACATCGCCGACAGCCGCCGCGTGTGCCGGGCGCTGGGCATTCCCTGCCGCACCGTGAACATCGGCGCGATCCACAAGGCGCTGCGCGAGGCCACCGACCAGCTTGAAGCCGCCGCCCCCGAGGGCGAGTTCGCGATCCCGTACAGCCGCGAGAGCGACATCAACGTCGGC
>CACYET010000135.1 GCA_902773515.1 uncultured Eubacteriales bacterium
ATCCGCGCCCAACTGATGGAGAAGCGGTATGCGCGGATGCCGTGCGCCTTCATCAAGGCCACGTCCTCCTTCCAGCGGTGGTAGCTGTCGCAGGCCACGTCGCCGGTGTCGCCGTTCTTCACGCGCGGCTCGCCCAGCGCGTGGCAGAAGTCGTCCCAAATGCTGGGGCCCTTGCCGTCCTCGTTCCAGGCGCCTTCGCACTGGTAGGCCGCGCAGGCCGCGCCCCAGATGAAATCAGAGGGGAATCGGGTCATGGTGTGTACCTCCTTCGCATGGGGTCGGTCGGGTTGTCAGCCGATCAGGGCGGCGTAGCGTTCGAGCACGTCGTCCACCAGCTTGGTCCAGGGGATCGGGATGGTGTCGTGGGCGCGCCGGCCCATCCGGGCGAGAGCCTCGGGGTCGGAGAGCGCGGCGTCTACCACGCGGGCCAGGTCGTCGGAGTCGTCCTCGCAGAGCAGGCCGTTCGCGCCGTCCTCGATGCACTCCGCGGCGCTGCTGCCCCGGGCGGTGACGGAGGGCGTGCCCATCGCGGCGGCCTCGCGCACCACCAGCCCGGACGTGTCGTACAGCGACGGGAACAGGAACAGGTCCGCCCGGCTGTAGAGCGCGTTCAGCGTGTCCGCGTCGGTGATGTGGCCGGTGAACAGCGTCCTCTCCGCGATGCCCAGCTGTTCGGCCAGCTGGCGCACGTCCCTCTCGTGGGGGCCCTGGCCCGCCAGTACCAGCCTAAACGGGCAGCGCAGCTTCGCGCAGGCCTCCAGCACGCAGCGCAGGTTCTTCTTCCAGTTGATCTGGCCCACGAACAGCAGCACCGGCGTGCCGCCCTCCAGGCCGAACCGGCGGCTGACGGTCTCGACCTGTTCGTCCGCGACGGTGTGGATGTCGGTGCCGTTGGGCATCACCCGGATCTCGCCGCTGTAGCCGTAGCCGCGCAGCGTGTCCGCCGAGGAGGCGCTCACGGCCCACACCTCGTCGCACTTCTCGTAGAAGTTCACCACGTGCTTCACGCCCACCTCGGCCAGCAGCTCCACGCCGGTGATCTGGAGGAAGTCGTCGTAGTACTTCGAGTGGAACGTGCCCACCAGCGGCAGGCCGTTTTTCTGGGCGTAGCTGATGCCGGCCTGGCCGGCGATGAAGGGGCAGTGGACGTGGACGATGTCGGCCTCGATGGCGCCCAGCCGGTTCTGGCAGTGCCGATCCAGCACGGGCATGCCGATGGTGTAGCTCTTCATCCGCAGCAGGGGCAGGCCGATGTAGTCCACGATCTCAAACGGGAAATTGCCGCGGTAGCCGGTGTCGGTCTGCGGCGCGACCACGTAGCTCTCGTGCCCCTTCAGGCCCAGGTTCAGCGCGTACTGGTACACCACGTTGCCCACGCCGTCCATGATGGGCAAAAAGGAATCGGAAAATTGTATGATGCGCATGACGACGCTCCTTCGCGCTTGCTTGTCCATTCATTATAGCATGTGAAGGGCCTTGACGCAATGGGGGATCGGGGAGAGGGATTAGGGAGTAGGGAGTAGGGAGTAGGGAGTAGGAGAAGTGAGGAGTGAGGAGTGAGGAGTGAGGAGTGGATGGCGGCTGCCGCGCATCCTCTCTGTAGGGGCGGCGATGCGCCGCCCGCCTTTAACAGGGTAAAAAAGATCCTTCGCTGCGCTCAGGATGACAGGTTGGCGGGTGTCGCACTGTTGTCATCCTGAGCGTAGCGAAGGATCTGTCCGCATCGTCTTCTGGCGGGCGCCGCATCGGCGCCCCTACATTGCTTTTATACCGATGCTCATTCCAAGACAGTCCTGGGAAAGGCCGCTTACTTCAACTCCACACTCCACACTCCACACTCCACACTCCACACTCCCCCCGTCACCGTCCCGCGCGGAGCACGCCCTGGCTGTAGCGGGTGTTCAGCAGCTCCTTTACGCGGTCCATGCAGGCGCGCATGTTGCTCTGGGCCAGGTCGGAGGGGGTGTTGTTGCGGAAGGCCGTCTCATAGGAGGTGAAGGCGGCGGTGAGGTTGTCCACGTCCGCCTCGGTCAGCACGGTGTAGCGCGGGCCGTAGGTCTGCGTGAGCAGGTTGTTCAGCGTCACCGAGGCGATGAAGTAGTCGCGCATCTGGGGCAATATCGCGTTCTGCACGTCGGTGTTGGGCACGCCGGTCATGTCGAACGTCTGCATCAGTATGTACAGGTTGGAGTACAGCGCCTCGCCCGCCTTGTTGCGCGCGGCTGCATATTCCCTCTGTATATTCGAGCGCATATTGATGGATATGCAAAGCGCGATGATAAGCGCGAGCAGCAGCGCGAGCGCGGCGATCACGATCGCCTTTTTCCGCGCGCTCAGGGCCAAAAACCCGCGCAGACCTGCCTTTACGTTTTCCATGACATCACCCTCCCGGTGGTTGGTTCTGGTATATGATATGTGCCTCGGGTGCTGTATATGCATTGCATATGCTAATAAATATACGACATTTTTCCTGCAAATTCCTGCGTTGCATTGTGAAAACAAATGCATATATGCAAGGAATATACAGTTGTATATTTCATTTTTTATACATGGCGTCACGATTGGCGCGCATTGCCGTCCAAATGCCGTCGCATTTCGTCGGGCGCGCGGGCGTTCGCGGCGCGGGGTGCGCGGGCGGCCGTCGCGCGCCGGGGCTTTGTTTTCACGGTGAACGAAAATCGCCGGCTTCGACAGATTTAACCTCAGCGGGTTTGACGGGAGGGGCGATTTATGCTATATTTGTGTTGTGCGCGCGGGGGCCATTTCCCCGCGGAATAACAGAGCGATTTTTGAAAGGAATGAATGAATATGAGCCAGCTGAAAGGCGCATGCATCATCGGTCAGTCCGGCGGCCCCAGCGCCGTCATCAACGCTTCCGCCTACGGCGCGATCAAGACCGCGCTGGAGAACCCGGACATCACCCAGGTGCTGGGCGCGCTGCACGGCATCAAGGGCGTCCTGGACGACGACCTGATCGACATGGGCAAGGAGGATCCCAAGGAGCTTGCCTACATGAAGTACACCCCCTCCTCCGCGCTGGGCTCCTGCCGCTACAAGCTGGCCGACCCGGACGACGACGAGACGGACTACAAGCGCATCCTGGAGATCTTCAAGAAGTACAACGTGCGCTACTTCTTCTACAACGGCGGCAACGACAGCATGGACACCTGCAACAAGATCAGCAAGTTCATGCTGAAGAACGGCTATGAGTGCCGCGTGATGGGCATTCCCAAGACCATCGACAACGACCTGTACGGCACCGACCACTGCCCGGGCTTCGCCTCCGCGGCCAAGTACATCGCCACCTCCGTGATGGAGGTCTACCGCGACTCCACCGTGTACGACACCGGCATGATCACCATCATCGAGTGCATGGGCCGCCACGCGGGCTGGCTGACCGCTGCCGCGGCGCTGGCGAATTACGCCGGCGACGGCGCGGACCTGATCTACCTGCCCGAGCGCGACTTCGACCTGGACGCCTTCACCGAGAAGGTCAAGGCCATCTACGCCAAGCAGAAGAAGTGCCTGGTCGTGGTCTCCGAGGGCATCCACGACAAGGACGGCAAGTTCATCTCCGAGTACGGCAGCGCCAACGCCGCCAAGGACGCCTTCGGCCACACCCAGCTGGGCGGCCTGGCCTCCTTCCTGGCCAACCACCTGAAGGCCCAGACGGGCGCGAAGGTGCGCGGCATCGAGCTGAGCCTGCTGCAGCGCTGCGCGGCCCACTCCGCCAGCCAGACCGACATCGAGGAGTCCTTCTCCGCCGGCAAGGCCGCCGTGGAGAACGCCGTGGCCGGCATCACCGACAAGATGGTGGGCTTCGAGCGCGCGTATGAGAACGGCAAGTACGTCTGCAAGATCAAGCTGTTCAACCTGACCGACGTCGCCAACACCGAGAAGAAGGTGCCCGTGGAGTGGATCACCCCCACCGGCGACGGCCTGACCCAGGACTTCATCGACTACGCGCTGCCGCTGATCCAGGGCGAGACCCAGCTGCCCAAGGAGAACAGCCTGCCGCGCTTCGTGCGCCTGGCCAAGGTGAAGGCCCAGCCGATCGCGTAATTGAAAACCCGAAACATAGGGCTGTCTCAAAGCGAGGCAGCCCTATGCTTGCCCAAACAGGGCTTTGGCTGAATGGGAGGGAATCGCTTTGAACCAGATGGTGCTGGCGCTGGTCATCTTTGCCGTGATGTACGCGCTGCTTTTGAAGTTCTCGGAGAAGCGCTGGGTCATCGCGCTGTGCGCGGCGGCGCTGTTCATCGTACTGGGCATACTGCCCGTCGGCGGCGCGATCGCCGCGATCAACTGGAACGTGCTGATGATGCTGGCGGGTACGATGGCGACCGTGGAGCTGTTTATCCAGAGCGGCATGCCGCAGCGCATGGCCGAAGGCCTGCTGCGCGTGGTGCCGGACGTGCGCTGGGCCATCGTGGCGCTCTCGCTGTTCTCGGGCCTCATCTCGGCGTTCGTGGACAACGTGGCCACGGTGCTGATGGTGGCCCCGGTGGGCCTGGCGGTGGCCAAGCAGATCAAGACGAACCCGATCCCGGTGATCATCTCGATCGCGGTCTCCAGCAATTTGCAGGGCGCGGCCACGCTGGTGGGCGACACGACGAGCATCCTGCTGGCGGGCTACGCCGACATGAGCTTCAACGACTTCTTCTTCTTCCACGGCCGGCTGGGCATCTTCTTCGCCGTGGAGGTGGGCGCGCTGTTGACGATCCCGGTGCTGCTGTGGCTGTTCCGCGGCGAGAAGGGCCGGAAGATCACCCCGGAAAAGCCCACCGAGGTGAAGGACTACGTGCCCACGGCGCTGCTGCTGGGCACGGTGCTGCTGCTGATCGCGGCCAGCCAGTTCCCGAACAAGCCCGAGCTGACCAACGGCATCATCTGCATGGCGCTGGCGGTGTTCGGCGTGCTGTACGAGGCGCTGCGCGGCGGCGCGGGCAAGGCGCTGCTGTCGGACGTGGCGAAGGCCATCGACTACAAGACGCTCCTCCTGCTGACGGGCCTGTTCATGGTGATCCAGGGCCTGACCGCCGCGGGCGTGATCGACGCCATCGCGCAGGTGTTCGTGAAGGTGGGCGGCGGTTCCAAGGCGCTGATGTACGTGATGATCGTGGGCGTGTCGGTGCTGCTGAGCGCGTTCATCGACAACATCCCCTATGTGGCCACGATGCTGCCGGTGGTGTCGGGCATCTCGGCGCTGCTGGGCATCGAGCCCTACCTGCTGGCGTTCGGGCTGCTGATCGGTGCGACGCTGGGCGGCAACATCACGCCCATCGGAGCCTCCGCCAACATCGCCGGCATCGGCATCCTCCAGAAGGGGGGCTACAAGGTGGCCACCCGCGACTTCCTGCGCATCGGTATCCCCTTCACGCTGATCGCCGCCTTCTCCGGCGCGCTGGTGGTCTGGCTGGTGTGGGCGTAGGAGAGAGTGGAGTGTGGAGAGTGGAGAGTGGAGTTGGAAGAGTGAGGAGTTAGGAGTGAGGAGTGAGGAGTTGATAGCCGCTGCCGCGCGGCATCCAAAAGCCTTCC
>CACYET010000136.1 GCA_902773515.1 uncultured Eubacteriales bacterium
AGGTCCGGAAGACCGCGCTGACGCTGGCCCCGGAGGCCGGCACGCAGCGGCTTCGGGACGTGATCAATAAGGGCGTCACGGAGGCGGATCTGATCCGCTCCGTCACCGACGCCTTTGACCAGGGCTGGTCGGCCGTGAAGCTGTACTTCATGCTGGGCCTGCCCACCGAGACCGACGAGGACGTGCTCGGCATCGCGGACCTGGCCGAGAAGGTGCGCCGGTGCTACTTCTCCGTCCCCAAGGAGCGCAGGGCGCCCGGGCTTCGCATCACCGTGAGCGCTTCGGTGTTCGTGCCGAAGAACGACACGCCGTTTCAGTGGGCCGGGCAGCTGGACTACGACGAGGTGGTGCGCCGCCAACAGCTGCTCAGGCAGGCGCTCGCCAGGATCAAGGGCGTCGATTTCAAGTACCACGCGCCGGACATCAGCTTCATAGAGGCCGTGTTTGCCCGCGGCGACCGCCGCCTGGGCGAGGCGCTGGAGCGCGCGTGGCGGCTCGGCTGCCGCTTCGACGGCTGGAGCGACCAGTTCCGATACGATCTCTGGCTTCGCGCGTTCGAGGAGACAGGCGTCGATCCGCACTTCTACGCCACGCGCGAGCGCTCCGTCGACGAGGTCTTCCCATGGGACCACCTCGACTGCGGCGTGACCAAGCAGTACATGCTGCGCGAGTGGGAGAAGGCCCGGAAGGGCGAGTGCACGCCGGACTGCCGCAAAGGCTGCACCGGCTGCGGCATGAAGCGATACGAGGGGGCGTGCGTATGAGGGCGATGATCCGCTTTGCCAAGAGGCCGCGCCTGCGCTTCATCTCCCACCTGGACCTGCAGCGCTTCTTCCAGCGGGCCGTGAACCGCACGGGGCTGCCGATCGCGTACTCGCAGGGCTTCAACCCGCATCCGGTGATGTCGTTCGGCTCGGCGCTGGCGCTGGGCTGGACCAGCGACTACGAGGTCATCGACATCAAGCTGAGCGCCCCGATGGGCCGCAAGCGCACCGAAGACGCCATCCGCGCCGCGCTGCCGGAGGATCTTCCGGTGCTGGAGGTGCGCATGGTGGACGACCGGCACCCCGCGCCGATGGCGCTGGTGAAGATGGCGGACTATCGCGTGACGCTGGAGGGGGAGACCGCCGGTGCGGTGCTTATGCAGATCCCGGCGTTCCTGGAAAAAGAGACGGTGAGCGCCGTCAAGAAGACGAAATCCGGCGAGAAGAGAATCAACGCGCGGGCGCTGGTGATCGGCATGACTCCCTTCGAGGGCGGCTTTGACGCGCGGCTGATGCTCACCGAGCGCGAATCCATCAAGCCCGACATGGTTGTCGCGCTGCTTGCCGATATGGCGGGCGTGGAGCCGCCCGAGGCGCGCATCCACCGGCTGACGCTGCTGGGCGAGGACGGCGAGGGAAACCTCAGGCCGCTGATGGAGCTATGACGGACGTGACGCAGACGCTGCTCTACGAGAGCGTGATGGGCCAGAAGCGACTGGCCGTGATCGAGGACGGACAGCTGGTCGAGCTCGCCATCGAGCACCCAGGCGATGAAAATCTGTCCGGAAACGTGTACCTCGGCCGGGTGGAGAACGTGCTGCCCGGCATGAACGCCGCGTTTATCGACATCGGCATGGAGAAAAACGGCTTTCTCGCCGCCGGGGACATCGGCGTGGACGTGCGCGGCGACCAGGCGATCTCGGACGCTCTGAACGGCGCGCGCATCGAAAAGCTGGCGCGCCCGGGCCAGGCGGTGCTGGTGCAGGCGATCAAGTCCCAGCCCGGCGGGAAGGGGCCGCGGCTGTCCAGCCACGTCACGCTGGCGGGGCGGCTGCTGGTACTGCTGACGGACGTTAAATACGTCGGCGTATCGAAAAAGCTGCCGGAGGACGCGCGCACGCGTCTGCACGCCGTCGGCAGAGCCCTGCTCGAAAGGGGCGGCGCGGGGCTGATCCTGCGCACCGCCGCGAAGGACGCGGACGAGGCCGCGATCGCCGCCGAATACGAACGCCTGATGCGCGCGTGGAGGGACATACAGACCCGCGCCGAACACGGCGTGGCTCCGAAGCTGTTGCACGACGACAACGCGCTCGCGCTGCGGGCCGTGCGCGACCGGCTGAGCGAGGACACGGACGCGCTCTGGGCCGACGGCGAGGCGTGCTTCGATGAGCTGTGCGGGCTCGCCGCCGCGCTGGCTCCGCAGCATCTGGATAAAATCCGCCTACACGACGGCGCGACGCCGCTGTTTGACCTGTACCGCGTGGATTCCCAGGCCGACAAGACGCTGGAGAAGTACGTGTGGCTCAAAAGCGGCGGGTCGCTGGTGATCGAGGAGACGGAGGCGCTCACGGTCGTCGACGTCAACACCGGCAAGAACGTCGGAAAGCGCGACGCCGAGGAGACCGTGTTCAGGAACAACTGCGAGGCCGCGCGGGAGCTGATGCGCCAGCTGCGCCTGAGGGACATCGGCGGCATCGTCGTCGCCGACTTCATCGACATGGCCTCGAGGGAACACCGCGAGGCGCTGCTGGACGTGCTGCGCGATTGCGCGAAGCGCGACCCCGTTCGCGTGAACGTCGTCGGGTTGACGGGCCTCGGGCTCGTCGAGATGACGCGCAGGAAGGCGCGGCAAAGCCTGTCCCGCCAGCTTTTGCACACCTGCTCCGACTGCGGCGGCAACGGCGTCGTGCCCTCGCACGAGACCACGGCGCGGCGCATCGTGCGCGAGATCTGGCGCAGGCGCAGGCAGGGCGAGGCCAATCCGATGCTCGTCGAGGCCGCCCCGGCGGTGTGCGGATGGCTCGCGAAGATCGGCGCGCCGGAGGGCGGCGCCGTGTACGCCCTGCCCGTCGCAGACATGGCGGCGGGGGAATACAGGCTGTCTCCGGCGGACACCGCGCATCTTCCGCAGGGGTGCAAGCTGTTGAAATGAGGAAGGAAACATGAAGGAAAGGCCGATCGTCTCCGAGCAGGAGATGCAGCGCCAGCGGGAGTACATGGAGCGCGTCAGGGCGCTCGAAAAGCGTCCGAAGCGCTATCACATCGTCACCATGGGCTGCCAGATGAACGAGCGGGACTCCGAGTCCATCGCCGGCATGCTCCAGGCCATGGGCATGACCGAGGAGCCCGAGCGGGAGAAGGCGGACCTGATCCTGTACAACACCTGCTGCGTGCGCGAGAACGCCGAGAACAAGGCGCTGGGCAACGTCATATGGCTGAAGGAGCTGAAGAAGGACAAGCCCGACCTGATGATCTGCGTGGGCGGCTGCATGACCCAGGAGAAGGGCATGGCGGCGATGATGAAGAAGCGCTATCCCTTCATCGACCTGGTCTACGGCACGCACAATCTCTACAAGCTGCCGGAGTACGTCTACCGCGTGCTGACGGAGGGCGAACCCATTGCCGAGGTCATGGACGTCGACGGCGAGGTGATAGAGGGCATGCCCGAGTCGCGCCGCTGCCGCTTCAACGCGTTCGTGAACATCATGTACGGCTGCGACAACTTCTGTACCTACTGCATCGTGCCCTACGTGCGCGGGCGCGAGCGCTCCCGAACGCCCGAGGCGGTACTGGAGGAGTGCGCGCGGCTGCGCGACGCGGGCGCGCAGGAGATCATGCTGCTGGGGCAGAACGTGAACTCCTACGGGGGCGGCGGCGCCAGGTTCGCGGAGCTGCTGTACCGCGTCGACCAGCTGGGCATCCCGCGCATCCGCTTCATGACCAGCCACCCGAAGGACCTGTCCGACGAGCTGATCCACGCCTTCGGGGAGCTCAGGCACCTGATGCCGCAGCTGCATCTGCCGGTGCAGGCCGGAAGCGACGAGGTGCTTCGGCGCATGAACCGCCGCTACACCCGCGAACACTATCTGGAGCTTGTAAAAAAGCTGAGAAAGGTGTGCCCGGAGATCGGCCTGACCAGCGACATCATCGTGGGCTTCCCGGGCGAGACGCTTGAACAGTTCGAGGAGACGATGTCGCTCGTGCGCGAGGTGCGCTTCGACGCTGCCTACACGTTCATCTACTCGCCCCGCGCCGGAACGCGCGCGGCCGAGTACCCGGACGACACGCCCTATGAGGTCAAGAGCGAGCGCATCCAGCGGCTCATCGCCCTGCAACAGGCCATCTCGCTGGAGGTGCTTGAAAAGCAGGTGGGGAAGCGCGAGCGCGTGCTGGTGGAGGCCGTCTCCACCCGCGACAGCATGAGCGTGGGCGGCAAGACGCCCCGCGGCCACATGGTGAACTTCCCCGGCGACGCCTCGCTGATCGGGCGGTTCATCGACGTAGAAATCACTTCCGCCGGGCGCAACACGCTGCGCGGCAGACAGATCCTATCGGAGGGCTAATATGGACAAGGTGTTTGAAAAGACGCGCGAGCTGGGCCAGGCGCTTCTGGAGTGCGAGGCCTACAAGCAGATGAAGCAGGCGGAGGATCGCGCGATGAAGAACGAGCAGGCCGCCGCGGCGATGGGCGAATTTTTGGAGAAACGCACGCAGCTGCAGGACATGGTGCAGGGCGAGAACCCGGACCCCGTCGCGCTGCGCAGGCTCTCGGACGAGATGGACGCCGCGCAGGAGCGGTTGCAGATGATGGACGACATCATGGCCCTGAACGACGCGCGCGAGGCGTTCAACGGCCTGATCGGCCAGATCAACCAGGTATTGCAGTTCATCGTGACCGGCAACATGGAAGAACCCGCCGGCGGCTGCACCGGCAGCTGTTCCACCTGTAAGGGCTGCCACTGACGAAAAAACAAGCCGATCCTTGTAGGGGCGGCGATGCGCCGCCCACCCCTATAGAGGCATATCAAGCCTTCCCCTTTGGGGAAGGTGGCACAGCCGCAGGCTGTGACGGATGAGGTCGTTTTCCTTTTTACCTTACCAACGCTATCGAGGTGATTCCCATGCCCGTGACGCCCATGATGCAGCAATACCTGAACATCAAGGAGCAGTATCCGAACACGATCCTGTTCTACCGGCTGGGCGACTTCTACGAGATGTTCTTCGACGACGCCAAGCTGGTCTCACGCGAGCTGGAGCTGACGCTGACGGGCAAGGACTGCGGCCTTTCCGAGCGCGCGCCGATGTGCGGCGTGCCGTATCACGCGGTGGAAACCTACCTGCAAAAGCTGATCGAGAAGGGCTACAAGGTGGCCATCTGCGAGCAGATGACCGACCCGGCCACGACGAAGGGGCTCGTGGAGCGCGAGGTCATCCGCGTGGTAACGCCCGGCACCGTGATCGAGAGCAACATGCTGGAGGATCGTAAGGCCAACTACATCGCCGCGCTGTGCCTGCGCAAGAACCAGGCGGGCTGCGCGTTCTGCGACGTGTCCACGGGCGAATTCTACCTGTGCCAGATCGCGGACGCGTGCGCGAGCCTGTCCGACGAGCTGGCGCGGCTGGACCCCAGCGAGGTGATCGTCAACGACCGCGCGGCGTTTGCGCAATACGAGCCGGAGCGCGCAACCAAGGCCGAGGTCCTGGAGGAGGAGCGTTTTGCCTACGCCGCGGCCTCGAAGGTGATGAAGGCGCACTTCGGAAAGAC
>CACYET010000137.1 GCA_902773515.1 uncultured Eubacteriales bacterium
TTCGTGGACCAGCTGCCCGGCTGCGCGCGCGAGACGATGCGCGTGAAGGACGACGACTGGCGCATGAGCCTGATGATGGGCAACTACGTGACGCTGACGAACGTTTCGGACGCGGAGCTGGAGCGCATCGTCGCGCGGCGCTGCTCGCCGCTGTACATCTCCGTGCACGCCACCGACCCGGACCTGCGCGAGCGCCTGCTGGGCACGCCCCGGGCGCGGCGGCTGATGGGCCAGCTGCAAAAGCTGTCGGACGGCGGCATCCGCTTCCACTGCCAGTGCGTGCTCTGTCCGGGCCTCAACGACGGAGACGCGCTGGAGCGCACGATCCGCGAGCTGTCGCGGCTGCCCGGCGCGCAATCGCTGGCGCTGGTGCCCGTGGGGCTCACCGGCCACCGCGAGGGGCTCACCGAGCTGCGCACCTACCGGCCGGACGAGGCCCGCGCCGTGGTGGAGCTGGCCGAGCGCTGGCGCGAAAGGCTGCTGGAGGAGCGCGGCACCCGCTTCGTGTTCCCGTCGGACGAGTTCTACCTACAGGCGGGCCTGCCCATTCCCCCGGACGAGGCCTACGAGGGCTACGAGCAGATCGACGACGGCGTGGGGCTGCTCAGGCTGCTGGACACCGAGTACCGCGAGGCCTGGGCGGAGCTGCCGGAGGAAATGCGCCGGGCGACGCCGGGCGGCCGGAAGCTGGCCATCGCCTGCGGGCGCTCCGCGGCGGACTTTATCCGGCAGATGCTGCGGGACTGCCCCGTCTCGGGTGCGGACATCTCCGTGCACGCGCTGGAGAACACCTACTTCGGCCCCAGCGTCACCGTGTCCGGGCTGATCACCGGCGGCGACCTGACGGCGCAGATGGCGGGCGTGGACTGCGAGGCGGTGATGATCACCACCTGCATGCTGCGCGACGAGGCCGTGTTCCTCGACGACATGACGCTGGACGAGGCCGTCCGCCGCCTCGGCAGGCCCATACGACCCGTGGGGCGCAGGGGCGAGGACCTGCTCAATATGATATTGGAACTCAGCGGTTCGGAAATAAGAGTTTAGAGTTCAGAGTTAAGAGTTTAGTGAATAGTGACGGATACCGCGGTGTTTTCAATCCATGGAATCCGAAGGATTCCCACCGCAACTCCACTCTAAACTCTCCACTCTAAACTCTCAACCAAAGTTTACTTTCACTTGATCTTGGAGGTTTATATTATGTCAAAGCCCCTCGTCGCCATCGTGGGCAGGCCGAACGTGGGCAAGTCCACCTTCTTCAACCAGATGGTGGGCAAGCGCATCGCCATCGTGGAGGACACGCCGGGCGTCACCCGCGACCGCGTGTACGCCGACTGCGAGTGGCAGAACTACAAATTCACGCTGATCGACACCGGCGGCATCGACCCCAACAGCGACGACCCGCTGCTGGCGCAGATGCGCCGCCAGGCTGAGATCGCCATCGAGACCTGCGACGTGATCCTGTTCTTCGTGGACGGCAAGGCCGGCATGACCGCCGACGACGAGGACGTGGCCGACATGCTGCGCAAGAGCGGAAAGCCCGTGATGCTGGTGGTCAACAAGATCGACAACATCAAGCGCATGGACGACATCTACGAGTTCTACAACCTCGGCATCGGCGATCCCATCGGCGTCTCCAGCGTGAACCTTCTGAACTTCGGCGACCTGCTGGAGGAACTCTGCAAGCTGTTTCCGGACCCGGACGCCGAGGATGAGGACGTCGGCGCGATCCAGATCGCCGTGGTGGGCAAGCCGAACGTCGGCAAGTCCAGCCTCGTCAACCGCATCCTGGGCGAGGAGCGCGTGATGGTGTCCGACATCGCGGGCACCACCCGCGACGCCATCGACACCCGCTTCACCGACGACGGGCAGGACTTCGTGATCATCGACACCGCCGGTATCCGCCGCAAGCGGGCCATCGAATACCAATCGCTGGAGCGCTTCTCCATCGTGCGCGCGCTGGCGGCCATTGACCGCTGCGACGTGGCGCTCATGCTGATTGACGCCACGCAGGGCGTCACCGAGCAGGACAGCAAGATCGCCGGATACGTGGACGAGAAGGGCAAGGCCGCGATCATCGTGATCAACAAGTGGGACGCCGTGGAGAAGGACACCAGGACGATGGACAAGTTCGTCAAGGAGGTCCGCGAAAGCCTTAAATTCATGGCCTACGCCCCGGTGCTGTTCATCTCGGCGCTGACGGGCCAGCGCGTGAACCGCGTGCTGGAGGCCGTGCGCGCCGCCCACGCCGAGGCCACGCGCCGCGTGACCACCGGGCTTTTGAACGACATCCTCGCGGACGCGCAGGCCGCGCTGCAGCCCCCGGCCACCTCCGGGCGTCGGCTGAAGATCTACTACGCCACGCAGCAGGCCGTGCAGCCGCCGACGTTCGTGATGTTCGTCAACGACCAGAACCTGATGCACTTCTCCTACGAGCGCTACCTGGAAAAGCAGTTCCGCAAGGCCTTCGGCTTCGAGGGCACCCCGCTGAAGTTTATACTCCGGGAGCGGAAGAAGAAGGACGAGTGATCGAATGACCCTCACCTTGTACTGGAGGTGAAAGCGATGGTATTGAAGTATATTCTCGCGGGCGTGATCGGCTACCTGATGGGGAACATCTCCTCGGGGTACCTGGTGTCGAAGGCCTACGGGCTCAGGGACATCCGCAAGCACGGCAGCGGCAACTCCGGCACGACGAACGTGCTGAGGACGCTGGGCTGGCTTCCGAGCGTCCTGACGCTGACGGGCGACTGCCTGAAGGGCTACCTGGCCTGCCTGATCGGTCGGGCCCTGGGCGGCGACCTGGGCATGCTGATCGGCGGCTTCTGCGCCATACTGGGCCACGACTTTCCTGCTTTCATGGGCTTTCGGGGCGGCAAGGGCATCGCCACGTCGCTGGGCCTGATCATCGCCATCAACCCGATGATGGCCGTGGCGGAGCTGGTGGTGCAGATCATCGCCGTGGCCATCACGCGCACGATGTCCATCGCCTCGCTGATCACCACGGTGGCCTTCCCGGTGCTGACCGTGTTCATGGAGCGCGGACGGGAGAACTACTGGCTGTTCGTGGGCTTCGCCATCGCCGCCTCGGCGCTGTCGCTGTTCGGCCACCGCAGCAACATCGACCGCCTCATCAAGGGCAAGGAAAACACGCTGGACTTTCACAAGATCTCGCAGATCTCGAAGAAGGTCATGGAAAAGATGCGAAAGAAATAATAAGAGTTAAGAGTTTAGAGTTAAGAGTTTAGTGAATGGCGACGGGTATCATGCGGTTTTTAATATATTGGAATCCGCAAGGATTCCCACCGTAACTTCACTCTAAACTCTCAACTCTAAACTCTCAGAATATAACACTTATCCTTCACTACACACATCATGAGAAAGGAAGTCGATCCCCATGAGCAAGAAGTACCTGATCGGCCTGGACGTGGGCACCTCCGGCGCGAAGTGCATCATCGCCGACAGCGACGGCAAGGTCGTCGCGTCCTCCACCCAGGAGTACCCGCTCTACACCCCCAAGCCCGGCTGGGCGGAGCAGGACCCCAAGGACTGGTGGGACGCCGTCGTGCGCGGCCTGAAGGCGATCCTGGAAAAGTCCGGCGTGAACCCCGCCGACATCGCGGGCGTCAGCTATTCCGGTCAGATGCACGGCCTGGTAGCCCTGGATGAGAACAACGAGGTCATCCGCCCGTCCATCCTGTGGTGCGACCAGCGCACCCAGGCCCAGTGCGACTGGATCACCGAGAAGGCCGGCGGCCTGGAGAAGCTGCTGACCTACACCAACAACCGCATGCTCACCGGCTACACCGGCGGCAAGATCCTGTGGCTCAGGGACGAGGAGCCGGAAAACTTCAAGCGCATGAAGCTGTTTGTGTGCCCGAAGGACTACATCCGCTTCAAGATGACGGGCGAGCTGGGCATTGACGTGTCCGACGCCTCCGGCACCGGCTTCTACGACACGAAGAACCGCAAGTGGTCGTATGAGCTGATCGCCATCGCGGGGCTGGACAAGGCCATCTTCCCCGAGGCGCACGAGTCCACCGAGCGCGCGGGCGGCGTCACCAAGGAGTGCGCGGCGCTGACGGGCCTGCCCGAGGGCCTGAGCTGCTACTACGGCGGCGGCGACGCGGTCATTCAGACCACCGGCGCGGGCCTGGTGAAGCAGGGCATCCTGGGCGTGGTGATCGGCACCAGCGGCAACGTGTCCATGGCGCTGGACCACTTCGAGCACAACCCCAACGGCGATCTGCAGATGTTCTGCGGCAACGAGCCCGGGCTGTGGCTGGCCTTCGGCTGCACGCTGACCGCCGGCGGCGCGTATCGCTGGTACAAGGACGAGCTGTGCGGCGAGGAGTCCATCCAGGCCAAGAGCGAGGGCCGCAACGTGTTCGACGTGATGGGCGAGCTCGCGGAGCAGTCCGTGCCCGGCGCGAACGGCGTGGTGTTCACGCCCTACCTGACCGGCGAGCGCTGCCCCTATCCGGACCCGAACGCACGCGCGTCCTTCTACGGGCTCACGCTGGGCACGAAGAAGGCCGACATCACCCGCAGCGTGATGGAGGGCGTCACCTACTCCCTTAAGCAGCTGGTGGACATCTTCGGCAATTTCGCCAGCAACGAGAAGGTTTACGCCTCCGGCGGCGGCAGCGTCAGCGCGCTGTGGCGGCAGATGCAGGCCGACATCTTTGACCTGCCGGTGTACACGATGTCCGCCGCGAACGAGGGCGGCGCGGTTGGATTGGCGGTGGGTAAGCCTGATTATGCGATCTGATTTCATTTCTAGTGTCATGTGGTTGTATCAATGAGCTGCATCCAAGAAGTCTTTAAGGATTTGGTAAGGAGATAAATTTGCTATGAAGAAGAAGATTAAGGACGAGGCACAGATTCTTGTTTACAAAGCCTCGGATGGTAGTGAGTTACCGGTCAAGACAGATGGAGAGACCGTATGGATGACAATCGACCAGATGGTGAAACTGTTTGGCCGTAATCGAACTGTTCTTATTCGGCATGTTAACAATGCGATAAGGGAAGGCGAACTGGACCGAGGGATTAATGTGCAAAATTTGCACAATATTCAGACTGGTCGTGGCCGTCCTGAATTGATGTACGATCTTGATGTCATGATTTCTGTCGGTTACAGGGTAAAGTCTCCAGAGGGAGTACGTTTTCGTAGATGGGCGACACGGGTTCTTCGTGAGATGCTTCTTAATCGTGTTGAGGAAATCAGGGAGATTTCTAGATTGAGACGCCGTGTTGACGCAGTTGAAGGTGACATCAAGCAGATCAAGGGCGGTATGAGCTACCTCGTCCAGCAGCTGACCGCGCCGACATCCTCTACAAGCCGACGGATCGGTTTTGACGGTACTGCCGGCGCACCGAGCAAACCATACGGGAAGAAGTGAAAAGTGGCAAAAGAGGTCAGACCTGTTTTGCAGTTTTGGCTGCCGGTGTACCAAGGTGAAAATGATATAATATCCAGCCTAGACATGAGCGGAGAAATGCACATGCGGA
>CACYET010000138.1 GCA_902773515.1 uncultured Eubacteriales bacterium
GGAAGTCGCGGTCGTTGTCCAGGTAGTCGACCGAAAAACTGCGCACGACGTCCACCCGCCGCCTCAGAAGCGCCGTCAGCGCCGTGGAGTCCAGCCCGCCGGAGAGCATCACCGCGGGTTTCATGCCCGCGATCTCCCCCACCGCCGCCTCCAGAAGCGCCCGCACGCGCTCGACGGTCGCCCTCTCGTCCTCCTCGTGCGGCGCGTCCTCGATCCTGAAATAGCGATCGACGCGCGCGCGATTCTCGCAGATCACCAGCGCGCAGCCCGGCTCCAGCATGCGCATGTCGCGGTAGAAGGTCCGCCCCGGGCTTCGCGCCGGGCCCAGGCCGAAGAGCTCTCGCAGGCAGTCGGCGTCCGCCACCGGCTCGACGCTCATGGACCTGAGCAGCGAGTCCGGGTGGTCGGCAAAGGCCGCGCTGCCCGGCTTCAGGGCGTAGAACACCGGCTGCTCGCCCATGCGGTCGCGGCTCAGCACCAGCCTGTCGGCCTGGGAATCCATCACGCAGGTGGCGACGGGGCCCTCGACGCGCGCGGGATAGTCCTCGCCCCACTTTCGGTAGGCCGCCAGCACGACCTGCGACGCGCCGACCTCCGGCTCCAGCCCCAGATGGGACGCCAGCGCCACGCGGTTGCGCATGCGCCCGCGGGCCATCGCGATCACATCGCCCCGCGAGGCCACGTCCCGCGCGCACAGCGACATGTGCCCCTTGGTCATGCAGGGCGCGTCGCAGAAGCCCCCGCCGAAGCGCGCGCTGCCGGTGCGCGAATAGTCCGAATGATACACGCCAAAATAGTTCATGCCCTCACTCCTTCGCTCAACCTGCCAAATTCTATGAAAATTCGCGCTCCGGCATGACGCGAAGGCGCGATTTTTGTTGTGTGTACGCAAGTTTTTTGGTATAATTACTGTAGAACATGTCCTCTGTACATAATTCGCATTGGACAGATCCTTCACTTCGTTCAGGATGACAGTTATGACTTCATTCCCTGTCATTCTGAGCGAAGGCGAAGCCGAAGTCGAAGAATCTTGTTTAAGGAGAATCGCCATGAGACTTCACATCCTCGGCAACAACGGCCCCTACCCCGCGCCGGGCGGGGCGTGCTCCGGCTACCTTCTGACCAGCGACAGCGGCGACACGCGCATTCTCATCGACTGCGGCACGGGCGTGCTGGCGCGGCTCATGGACGAGGGCGGGCCCGCCTTGCTGGACGCGGTGCTGCTGTCCCACCTGCACTACGACCACATGTCCGACATGCTGCCGATGCAGTACGCGCTGCAATTCCATCCGCGCCCCAGGCCCCTGCCCGTCTACGCGCCCGAGGAGCCCGCGGCGGTGCGCGCCCTTCTGGAAGCGCCCTGCTTTGACCTGTGGCCCGCCGAGGACGTCACGATCGGCGAGATGCGCGTCTCCTTCACCCCGGCGCGGCACCCCGTGCCCACGAATGCGATCGCCGTCGAGTGCGACGGAGCCCGCTTCGTGTTCACCGGCGACTCCAACCAGGATCCCCTCGTGGAGCTGTTCTGCGAGGGCGCGAGCCTGCTGCTGGCGGACTGCGGCCTGTCGAGCGCCGACCACCGCCCCGCCGCCCCGCACTACTCCGCCCGCCTGTGCGGCGAGCTGGCGAAGAGCGCGCACGCAAAGCGGCTGCTGCTGACGCACCTGAACCCGAAGTACGATCCTCAGGCGCTTCTGGACGAGGCACGGGAGGCCTACCCGGCCGCGGAGATCGCCGAGCCCGGAGAGGTCTACGCCATCTGACAAATGCTTTCCGAAGATTCCTTCCTGTTCCGGCAGGTCCGCGCCCGCCCGCTGGCCTGCGTCGCGGCGGGGTTCCTCGCGGGGCTGCTCGCGGCGCAGGGGCATCCGCTGCCCGTCGCCGCGTGCCTGATCGCGTTCGCCGTGTTCGCGGCGCTCGTCATCGTGCTGCGCGAGAGGCGACGTCTGTTCGCGCTCTGCCTGTTGCTCGCGGCGTTCGCGGCGGGCATGGCGCGCATGACGCTGGCACTGGACGCCATTCCGGTGGTCAGGGAACAGCGCTCCGCCGAGCTCGTGGGCCGCATCGCCTCCGAGCCGTGGCAGAACCCGGACACCGGGCGGCTGATCTCAAAGTTCCGCCTGGAATCCGTGGACGGCGAGCCCTGCGACCTGCGCGTGCGCCTGTACCTGCGGGATGAAGAGCCCGTCGCCGCGGATGCCGTCTCCTACGGCCAGCGGCTTCGCCTGACAGGGCACATCTGGAACGCGGACCCGGTGACGAACCCGTATCAGTTCGACTTCGGCAAGTACCTGAACCGGCAGGGCCTCTGCGCCTACGCCACGGCGAAGATCGGCGACGTCGAAGTACTGGATTCCAGGCGGGACGCGCGCTCGCTGCTGATCGACGTGAGGCAGGCCGCATCCCGGCGCATCGACGCGCTGTTTCCCGAAAACGCGGCGATGGTGCGCGCGCTGATACTGGGCGACCGGAGCCTGCTGGACGAGGAGTTCCGCGAAGCACTGAACCGCACGGGCACCGCGCACCTGATCAGCATATCCGGCCTGCACGTGACTGTGCTGGCGGGGCTGCTGTCGCTGTTCCTGGGGCTGTTCATGTCCCGCAACCGCGCGAACCTCGTCGCCGTGCTGCTGCTGATCCCCTACGGGGCGCTGATCAGCTTCAACGCGCCGTTCGTGCGCGCGCTGATCATGTTCGCGCTCGTGTGCGGCGCCCCGGTGGCAGGCCTTCCCAGCGATTCGGCGACGCGGCTGGCCGTCGCGCTGATCGTCTACCTGACGATCCGTCCGCTGAACGTCGCCGACGCGGGCTTCGCGCTGTCGTTCTCGGCCTCGGCGGGCATACTGCTGCTGATGCCGCCGCTGTTGAACCTCACGGGGCTCACCGGCCTTGGCAGGGAGCGCGAGAAGGCGCTCGGCAGGCGGCGCGTTATGCTCAACGTCGCGTACTACTTCCCCTCGCTGCTGTGCGCCTCGCTGGCGGCCCAGCTGGCGACGCTTCCGGCGGTGGTGGCGTTCTTCGGCGTGCAGTCCATCCTGTCGCTGCCGTTCAACCTCGTGTGCGTGCCGCTGTGCATGTTGGGCTACGTGCTGGCGCTGGTCGCGCTTCTCCTGTCGGCGCTCTGGCTGCCGCTGGGGCAGGTCCTCGCCACGGTCCCGGACGCCGTCTTTGCGCTGCTGGTCTCGGCCACGCGGCAGAGCGCGAAGCTCCCGGCCTGGGGCGTGCGCTTCGGACGCTATCCCGCGTGGCTGGCGATCGTGCACTGGCTGCTGATCCTCGCGGCGTCGGATCTGAGCCGGGTCCGCCCGTCCGTGCGCAAGTGGCTGCCGTTTTCGCTGATCGCGGTGGCGGGCGTCTCGGCGGCGATCGCGCTTTTGCAGGCGTGGCCGTTCTCCGTTAGCTTCATGGACGCGGGCCAGGCGGACTGCGCCGTCGTGCGCACGCGCGGACACACCTACCTGTTCGACGCCGGCGACACCTACACCCCGGCGGCGGACTACCTGAACGCCACGTGTATGAAGCTGGACGCCGTGTTCCTGTCGCACCCGCATCAGGACCACGCGGGCGGGTTGACCGACGTGCTGTCGAACTTCAGGCCCGAAACCATCTACGTTCCCGCGGGCTGGAGCGCTCCCGAGGAGATCTCTCCCGCCGTCACCGAGGCGATGGACGCCGCGCGGGACATGGGCATACCGGTCGTCGAGCTCGCCGCGGGCGACAAAATCGCCCTCGAAGGCGGCGCGACGGTGGAGGTGTTCTCCCCGCGTCGCGGCGAGAGCATCGAGGCGGTCAACGATATGTCGATGCTGGCGCTTCTGACCTGCGAAGGCCGTCGCGTGCTGTTCACCGGCGACCTGAGCGAGGCGGGCGAGCCGGACCTCATCCCGGAGGCGGACGTATTGAAGGTGGCGCACCACGGCTCCTCGAAGGCCACCAGCCGGCGCTTCGTCGACGCCTGCGCGCCGGAGATCGCGATCATCTCCGTCGGCGAAAACAACTTCGGACATCCGGCGGACGAGACGCTTGAAAAGCTGCAGGCCGTCGGCGCGAAGACGCTGCTGACCCGCAACTGCGGCATGATCACGCTGCGCCCCGACGGCGAGGGCTGGCGCATCGAAACCTACCTGGAGGCACCCAATGACTTGGAATGAGTTTTATCAGGCGTTGAAGGCGAACGACATCGCGCCCGTCTACCTGTTCGTCGGCCCGGAGGTGCTGGTGAAGCGGGAGGCGCTGGAGGCGCTGCGCAAGAAGCTGCTGCCGCCGGGGCTGGAGGCGCTGAACGACGCGACGCTGGAGGGCGCGACGGCGCAGCAGATCACCGACGCCTGCGAGACGATGCCGATGATGTGCGAAAAGCGCATCGTCACCGTGCGGGACTGGGCCCCGCTGATGCCCGGCAAGGCCAAGAACGAGGAGGCCGAGGCCGAACGCATGCAGAAGTGGCTGGAGAACCCGCCCGCCACCTGCGCACTGGTGTTCTACATGCGCGGCGAGATGGACGGGCGCAAGAAGCTGCCCGCGCTGCTGAAAAAGAAGGCCGTCGTGGTGGACTTCCAGCTGTTGACGGACGCGGAGCTCTCGCGCTGGTGCGCCCGCAAGCTCAAGCCGCTGGGCAAGCGCCTGTCGCCCGCCGCGCTGAACACGCTCACCTACATGGCCGGGCGGGAGCTGACGCGCCTCACCGGCGAGGTGGACAAGCTGGCGGCCTACCTGGGTGACGAGCGCGAGGAGATCACCGACGCGGACGTGCGCGCCATCGTCCCGGCGTCGCTTGAATACAATGTGTTCGAGCTGCTCAACGCGCTGCTCGCGGGCGACATGAAGAAGGGCCAGCAGACCGTCAACAGCCTGATGCAGGGCGGGCAGAACGCCGTGGGCATCCTGTCGATGCTGACGCGGCAGATCCGCCAGCTGGCGCACATGAAGTGCGCACTGGACGCTGGGACGCCCGTGCAGGTCGTGCAGCAGCAGCTCAAGATGCATCCCTACGCCGCGAAGCAGACCGCGCGCCAGTGCGCGCGGCTGTCCGCCGACTGGCTGACGGCGCTGTATGAGAAGTGCGTCGCGTCGGACTTCGACGTGAAGAGCGGTCGCCTGCGCGACCGGGACGCGCTGGACGCGCTGGTGATCGAAATCGGCCTTACGGGGATGAAGAAGTGATGGTATAATCTCAATGGAACTATTTGAATGCCCCGCGCATCTAATAAGTGAAGCAATCCACCGGGAGGTGATCGGGATGAAAAAGACGATATGCGTCCTGCTCGCGCTGCTGCTGATCGGCACGATCGCGCTGGCCGACGCGCCGCGGCTGTCTGACGACCTGTTCAGCGCCGCCAAGCAGGCGGTGGGTTACCTGGCCTCGGGCGAATACGAGCGCCTGGTGACGCTGCTGCCGTTCTCCGGCGTCGCGCCCGG
>CACYET010000139.1 GCA_902773515.1 uncultured Eubacteriales bacterium
GGCTGCGCCTGTCCCAGCACCCCGGCGCGCTGGTGCTCGTGAGCCACGACCGGGCGCTGCTGGATGCGCTCTGCACGCGGATATTGCACCTGGAGGGCGGCGCGATCACCGACTTCCCCGGCGGCTACGCGGCGTATCAGCAGGAGCTGGAGCGCCGCCGCGCCCGCCAGCAGTTCGAGTACGACCAGTACCGCGCCGAGCGCGCGCGGCTGAAGGCGTCGATGCAGCAGAAGGCGGAGTGGGCGTCGTCGGTCAGGAAGGCCCCCAAGCGCATGGGCAACAGCGAGGCGCGCCTGCACACGCGCGAGTACACGAACGCCGTGCTGCGCCAGAGCAGCGCCAAGCACAAGCTGGAGGCGCGCATGGAACGGCTGGAGGTCAAACAGCACCCGCGCGTCCTGCCGCAGATCAGGATGGCGCTGGGCGCGTCGCGGCCGATCTCGGCCAGGATCGCGCTCTCTGCCGAATGTCGAAGCCTGACGGCGGGCGGACGCGCGCTGCTCGGCGGCGCGAGCCTTGCGCTCCCCACGGGCTCACGCACCGCGCTGGTGGGCGAAAACGGCGCCGGCAAGACCACGCTGCTGCGCGCGCTGCGCGGCGAGCCCTCGCCCGGCACGCGCTTCGACGGCCAGATCCGCCCAAACCCCGGCGCGCGGCTGGGCTGGTTCGACCAGGACCACGAGAAGACGCTGGACCTCGACGCCACGACGCTCGAAAACGCGCGGGCGGATTCCCCACTGGACGAGTCCGACGTGCGCACGGTGCTGGCGCGGCTGAACCTGCGCGGAGACGACGTGTTCAAGCCCGCGCGGGTGCTCTCCGGCGGCGAGCGCGCGAAGCTGGCGCTGGCGAAGCTGCTGGTCTCCGACGCGAACCTCTTGCTGCTGGACGAGCCCACGAACCACCTGGACCTGTTCGCGATGCGCGCGCTGGAGGAGCTGCTCGCGGGCTACGGCGGCACGCTCCTGTTCGTCAGCCACGACCGCGCCTTCACAAAGGCGGTGGCCACGCGCGTGATGACGCTGGCGGACGGACGCATCACGACCTTCGAGGGCACGCTCGAAAAGCTGGAGGCCGAGAAGAATCGCGACCGCGGCGCGGAGGACCGGCAGCTGCAGATCACGGCGCTTGAAATGCGCCTGGCCGCCATCGCCGCGCGGATGTCCGCCCCGAAGAAGGGAGACAGGCCGGAGGCATTACTTGAAGCCTATGAGCAGGTGGCAGAGGAATTGAAGCGGATGAAGGGCTGATACACTGATATGCCGCAGGTATCGTTTCGTACAGATTCTTCGACTGCGTTCCGCCTGCGGCTTCACTCCGCTCAGAATGACAACGCGACGATGTGGTGTCATCCTGAGCGAAGCGGCCTTATGGCTTAGCGAAGCGAAGGATCTGTACACAGCGGCACGGCACAACACAGCAGATGAAGAATCACCCTCATTTCCTGTTCCCTGTTCCCTGCTTCCTGTTCCCTCGAACTGTTTACCTATTCTCTGTTTAAAACCCCGCGAAATCCTGCTATAATGGGGTGTGGACGGCGAAAAACCGTCGAAAACACGAACCATAATCGCTCCACGAGCGACAATCATTCGATGATGAGGTGAAATCACATGTCCAATACCGCGATCGTCGGCATCAACTGGGGAGACGAGGGCAAGGGCCGCATGGTGGACTACTTCGCGGGCCAGTTTGATGTCGTCGTCCGCTATCAGGGCGGCAACAACGCCGGCCACACCGTGATCAACGAGTACGGCAAGTTCGCGCTGAACCTGCTGCCCAGCGGCATCTTCCACCGGGACGCCGTGAACCTGCTGGGCCCGGGCGTGGTCATCGACCTGAAGCACATCAACGAAGAGATGGGCCGCCTGCGCGAGAAGGGCGTGGCCGTCGGCCCCGACAACCTAAAGATCTCCGACCGCGCCATGATGGTGCTGCCCATCCACCCCGCCCAGGACAAGTGGGAGGAGCAGCGCCTTGGCAAGGACCACTTCGGCTCCACGCTGCGCGGCATCAGCCCCATCTACGGCGACAAGTACATGAAAAAGGCCATCATGATGGGCGATCTGAAGCACCCCGAGGCGCTCGAGAAGCACCTGAAGCGGCTGATCGACTGGAAGAACGACACCATCGTCGCCGGGTACGGCCAGGAGAAGATCGACTTCGACGAGACGCTCAAGTGGATCCACCAGTGGGGAGATACGCTGATCCCCCACCTGTGCGACGCGGGCGAGCTGCTGGAGAGCGCCGTGGACGCGGGCAAGAGCGTGATGTTCGAGGCCCAGCTGGGCGCGCTCCGGGACATCCAGTACGGCATCTACCCCTTTACGAGCTCCTCCTCCCCGCTGGCGGCGGAGGCCCCCGTGGGCTGCGGCCTGCCGAGCCTGAAGGTGGACGAGGTGATCGGCGTCACGAAGGCCTACTCCACCTGCGTGGGCGAGGGCCCGTTCGTGGGCGAGCTGGACGGGCAGGTCGCGCACGATCTGCGCGAGGCCGGCGCGGAGTACGGCGCGGCGACGGGCCGCCCCCGCCGCGTGGCCTGGTTCGACGTGCCCGCCACCCGCTACGGCACGAAGCTGCAGGGCGCGACGGCGCTGGCGCTGACGAAGATGGACGTGCTCAGCTACCTCAAGGAGATCCCGGTCTGCGTGGCGTACCGGCTGAACGGCGAGACGATCGACCGCTTCCCCTACACGCCCGACCTCTACGACTGCGAGAGCGTCTATGAGACCCTGCCCGGCTGGAACTGCGACATCTCCGGCTGCCGGACGTGGGACGAACTGCCGAAGGAAGCGCGGGACTACGTGCTGTTCATCGAGAAAAAGGTCGGCTGCCCGATCCAGTACGTCTCCGTCGGCGCGGAGCGCGAGGCGCTGATCATACGGTGATCCATTCGGAAGAACAGCCATGCTGATACGCAAAGCGACCGGCGAGGAAATGCTGCGGCTGTGGGGATTCTCAGACGCCGAGACCGCGTCCCCCAACGCGAGGTTCTACTACCGCAATATCGCTTCGGGAAACGCCGTCTTCTGGACCGTGGACCGCGACGGGGCGTTGATCGGAGAGCTGTACGTCTTTCTGGACCTGGACGACAAGGATTTCGCCGACGGAAAAGGCACCGCCTATCTGTGCGCGTTTCGGGTGCGGGAAGGCTATCGCGGGCAGGGGCTTGGCAGCAGGTTGATGCATGCGGCGCTGACGGAATTGAAGGAGATGGAATTCCACACCGCGACCATCGGCGTCGGCGCCGACAAGCCGCAGAATATAAGGCTCTATCGCCACTTCGGATTCACCGAAAAGGTGAAGGACTGCCACTACGATCCCTGCGGCATGGACGAAAACAACCAGCCCGAGTATGAGGAAGAAGCCTGGTGGCTGTTGTCCAAAGACCTGTGATCGGCAATCAATGCCTTCCCCTGTGGGGAAGGTGGCGCGGATCGCGCCTCTGTTCCGATCAGGGCGCGAAGCCGTCCGTGAAGGACCTCTTCAGTCTCGCCTGACGGCGATCCAGCTTCCCCAGAGGGGAAGCCTTTTGGAAGAGTGCAAATTGCGTCGTACAGAACTTCGCCAGTCGACCAATCTGTTTTACGAGGACAGGACATTGACAGATTTTGGAATCAATGAAATGCTTGAAATGCAGAAAACATTGCAGGACAAGTACAAAGACATATGGAAGCCGATTTGCCCTGATCGCGGGCAGGAGCAGCTTTTGTGGATGATCGGTGAAATCGGCGAGGTCATCGACATCGTCAAGAAGCACGGCGGGGATAGCGCGTGTCGGGATGAAAATTTAAGGGGACACCTCGTGGAAGAGCTGGCGGACGTACTCATGTACTACAACGACGTACTGCTCTGCTACGGAATACCGGCCGAGGAACTAAAACGCGCCTATATTGGTAAGTTCGAAAAGAACATGAAGCGTTGGTAGATTCCTACTCAATCGTGTTCATTCGTCAGAATCAGGAGGCATTATGAACAAGAACACCTACGAATCCCCCCTGAACAGCCGCTACGCGAGCGCGGAAATGCAGTACATCTTCTCCCCCGACCGGAAGTTCACCACGTGGCGCAGGCTGTGGGTGGCGCTGGCGGAGAGCGAGATGGAGCTGGGGCTGCCCGTGACGCAGGCGCAGGTGGACGAGCTGAAGGCGCACATCGACGACATCGACTACGACAACGCCGCCCGCCACGAGGCGCGCGTGCGCCACGACGTGATGGCCCACGTGCACGCCTACGGCGACGTGTGCCCCAGCGCCCGCGGCATCATCCACCTGGGCGCGACGAGCTGCTACGTCACCGACAATGCCGACATCCTGATGCTGCGCGACGCGCTGACGCTGATTCGCCGGAAGCTGGTGGAGGTGCTGCGCCGCCTGCGCGCGTTCGCGTGGGAGTACAGGGACCTGCCGTGCCTGGGCTACACGCACTTGCAGCCCGCGCAGCTGACCACGGTCGGCAAGCGCGCGACGCTCTGGATGCAGGATCTGGCGATGGACCTGGACGAGGTCAACTTCGCGCTGTCGAGCCTCAGGCTGCTGGGCAACCGCGGCGCGACGGGCACGCAGGTCTCGTTCATGGAGCTGTTCGAGGGCGACGGCGCGAAGGTGGACGAGCTGGAGAGGCGCATCGCCGAGAAGCTGGGCATGGAAAAGGTGTTTGACGTCTCGGGGCAGACGTATCCGCGCAAGCTGGATTCCCGCGTGCTGGGCGCGCTCTCCGGCATCGCCCAGAGCGCCTACAAGTTCGCGCAGGACCTGCGCCTGCTTCAATCGTTCCGCGAGGTGGAGGAGCCGTTTGAGAAGAACCAGATCGGCTCGTCGGCGATGGCCTACAAGCGCAACCCGATGCGCTCCGAGCGCATCTGCGCGCTGTCCAGGCACGTGATGGCGCTCTACGCCGACGCGAGCATGACCGCCGCGACGCAGTGGTTCGAGCGCACGCTGGACGACTCCGCGAACCGCCGCCTGTCGCTGCCGGAGGCGTTCCTCTCCACCGACGCCGTGCTGGAGCTGTATGCCAACATCGCCGACGGCATGGTGGTGTACCCGAAGATGATCGAAAAGCGCGTGATGGAAAACCTGCCCTTCATGGCCACCGAGGACATCATCATGGAGTCCGTCAAGCACGGCGCGGACCGGCAGGAGATCCACGAGCGCGTGCGCGTGCACAGCCAGGCCGCGGCCACCCGCATGAAGGCGGAGGGGCTGGAGAGCGACCTGATGCAGCGCATCGCGGCCGACCCCGCCTTCCCGCTGGGCGACGAGAACCTCACGGCGCTGCTCGCCCCGGAGAAGTACACTGGCCGCGCCGCCGAGCAGGCCGAGCGGTTCCTGAAAAATATCATTGATCCCATACTGGCAGAATATCCTACCGTGGAGATGGGAAGTATCAAGGTTTAACGATTGTCGACGTGTTCCTGCGGAACCCGCCGACCCGGAAAACGTTCCGTTTTCCTAATCGTGCCCAAATTCAACAACACCCGTGGGGGCGCCGTTGCGGCGCCCCTACGGGGAGGGTACGCGGCAGCCTTGGCTCCCCTGTGTAAGGGGAGCTGGCAGCCCGGAGGGCTGACTGAGGGGTTGTCTCCCCCTCGCTGAGCGACAACCCCTCCGCCTGCTTCGCAGGCCCTCCCCTTGAAAGGGGAGGCATGAGAAAGAAATGGGCCACCTTCCCTTGAAAGGGGAGGCAAGACGGGCGGCGACCTCATCCGGCTCGCTGCTTCGCAGCGAGCCACCTTCCCCAGAGGGGAAGGCTATGCCGCCCCTACAACCCCTCCGGCCCTGCAGGCCACCTCACCTTACACAGGGGTGGCAAGGCGCGGCAACCGCCATCAACTCCTCACTCCTAACTCCTAACTCCTCACTCTCAAAAGGAGGTCTACCATGCGCGACTATGTGATCGGCATCGACGTGGGCGGCACGAACATCAAGCTGGGGCTGTTTGACGGCGGCATGCAGCTGGTGTCGGAGCTGAAATACCTGACGGACAAGGACGCCACCGCCACCGAACTGATGAACTACCTGGCCCAGCAGGTGCGCGCGCTGCTGGAGAAGGCGGGGCTGTCGCTGCGGGACGTGAAGGGCGTGGGCGCGGCGTTTCCCTCGTCGGTGGACTTTCGCCGCGGCGTGACGCTGGAGAGCATCAACATCGTCTCGCTGAACGAGCAGCCCGTGCGCGACCTGCTGGAAAAGCGGCTGGAGGTGCCGGTGTTCGTGGACAACGACGCCAACCTGGCCGCGCTGGCGGAGCACCGCTTCGGCGCGGGCCGCGGCTACGACAACATGATCTACGCTGCGCTGGCCACCGGCATCGGCGGCGGACTGATCCTGAACGGCCAGCTGTACCGCGGCATGCACGGCATGGCGGGCGAGATCGGCCACATGTTCGTCTCCGATTCCACCGGCTATCCCTGCGGCTGCGGCGTGAACGGCTGCGTGCAGTCCATCTCCTCCGGCATCTACATGGCCCGCTACGCGATGGACCGCATCAAGGAGGGCGAGGAGAGCCGCATCCTGGACTATGCCGGCACCCTCTCCAACGTAGACCTGGTGGCCGTCGGACGGGCGCTTCAAATGAACGACCCGCTGGCGCTGGAGGTGGTGAACCGCGGCGCGGAATACCTGGGCCGCATGTTCCATAACCTGAACCAGATCTTCGACATCAACATCTTCGTCTACGGCGGCGGCATCACCAAGCTCGGCCACCGGTTCACCGACCGCATGGTCGCCTCCTACCGCCACCACTCGCTGATCGACCAGAAGTTCCCGGCCAAGTTCCTGCCCGCGGAGCTGGGCGAGCGCGCCGGAATCATCGGCGCGGCCCTGCTGGTGCAATAGTCCCTCGAACCTAAGGAGAAGAGCCTTGCTGCAACGCTACTCCCGCCCGGATCGCTGGCTGGCCCGCTGCGGGCGGCTGGAATGCGCCGTCGTCGAGCGCGCGATCGAAAACGCCCCCACATTCATGCGTGGGCTTCGCGCGCTGTACGTGTCGGACACCCACGTGCTGCCGCGCACGCGGGACGCGGACATCCGCGCGCTCATCGACCGCGTGGCGGCGCTCTCGCCGGACCTGTTGCTGCTGGGCGGCGACTACGCTGACCGCGCGGACGATGCCCTGCGCCTGTTCGACGCGCTGGCGGCGCTGCGATTCCCGCTGGGCGCGTTCGCCTGCCTCGGCAACAACGACGCCGAGGCGTGGGACAGCCCCGCGGCGCTCCGCGAGGCCATGGCCGGGCGCGGGCTTCGGCTGCTGGTGAACGAGGCCGTCACGATCCCGCTGAAGGGCGGCGCGATCCGCCGTCTGGCGATGGCCGTCGCCAACGGCAAGAAGCCGCAGGCGCTGCGCAGCACGGTGCTGGAGATTTCGTTCGACGGCGAGCGGACGGTGTGGGCGCCGGTCGGCGAGTTCTTCGGCTGCGGGTATACGTACGAATCCTATTCCAGCTGGTTTACGTCCTGCCCTGGGGTCGGGCGCATGGAGAGCAGGTGGACGATGCCGTTCGAGAGGGAGTGCTCCGTTACCGTGCGCAACCTTGGGGATGCGCCCGTCGTCCTTTCCACGACGGCCATAGAGGTAGGCCCCTATCGTTGGGATTCGGCGCGCAGCATGCACTTCGGCGCCTGCTGGCACGAATACGCCGACGCGCCTTCGCGCAAGGGGACGGAGAAGCTTCAGTATGACTACGACTATGCGGAGCTAGAGGGCGAAGGTCTGTTCGTGGGCACCACGATAGCCATCTGGCAGCCCGCCACGAAATGGTGGGGCGAGGGCGATGAGAAGGTATTCGTGGACGGAGAGGCTGCGCCATCCTACATCGGCACCGGCTCGGAAGATTATTACGGCTACGCGTGGGGCCGCTACAACGTGTTCGACCATCCTTTCATCGCACAGCCCGTCGGCATCGGGAAGGGTCGTCAGCTGAACCAGGATTTCCCCCGCCGGAACGTCGTCAACATACGCAACCGCGCGCTCGACGCGATTCCGTTCAGGAAATCGATCCGCTTCCACATGGAGATGTGGCACTGGTTGGAGAACATCAAGCTCGACTTCGCCCCGCTTGCCTGCTGGTACATGCGCCCCGGAGGGCGGGCCAACCATGGTGCCGACCCGGCGGCAGTCCGGCGGCCCGTGCGCGTGGACGTCCCTCTGTCTCCTGCGACACTTCCGGCTACGGCCACGTTGTTCGCGGACTTCGAGGACGGCACATACGGCGCATGGAAGGCGACGGGAGAGGCGTTCGGTCCGGGCCCGGCGCGCGGCGTACTGCCGTTCCAGAACCCGGTTAGCGGCTACAGCGGACGCTATCTCATCAACACGTATTACAAGAAGGACGACACAAAGGGGACTCTCGTCTCGCCCGAGTTTACGGTCGAGAAGCCGTTCGTCAACTTCCTTGTCGGCGGCGGCAACTACAAGGGGCAGACTTGCGTGAACCTTGTCGTGGACGGCAAGGTGGTGCGCACCGTGACGGGAAAGAACAGCGAGCGGCTGGAATGGACGTGCTGGGATGTCTCGGAATTCAAGGGCTCTACTGCGAAGATAGTGGTTGTGGACGACCGTACAGGTCACTTCGGCCACATCAACGCGGATTGCTTCTACTTTGACATCTCTCCTCGCAAATGATTCAAAGAGAATTTTTCGTTCCTAAAGCCGTACCAATGGTTTTTTGCTGCGGGGTGCAGTTCCCGCTTGCACTGCGTCGGCGGTTTGTGCGAAAATAACGGCGATTGGCAACATACAATCGGAGGACATCATGCAGACATCCAGATT
>CACYET010000140.1:0-622 GCA_902773515.1 uncultured Eubacteriales bacterium
CGCGCTCGCCTCATTTCCGAATTATTTTTCCATTTCTCTTATTATAATTCGGAAATGTTAGCTTTTCACCTGATTTGTATAAAATCACACGGCGCGCGCCAATATTTAACCTTCATTTCTCCGTGCGGCGGCGGTTGCGCTTGCAGGATGGCCGGTTTTGTTTTATAATGGAGGGTGGACGGGCGCGCACAAGCGCTCCCACGCGATACGGAGGAAACAGCATGGCTGCCAACATATTCGATTTCAAGGGCAAGCGGGCCCACTTCATCGGCATCGGCGGAAGCTCGATGTCCGGCCTCGCGGGGTATTTGCAGGAGCTTGGCTACACCGTCACCGGCTCCGACCGCACGGCCTCCCACAAGACGGACCACCTCGTCGAGCGCGGCATCTGCGTGTTCATCGGCCATGCCCGGGAGCACGTTCACGGCGCGGACGTGATCGTCTATTCTGCCGCCATTTCCCGGGAAAACCCGGAGCGCGCCGAGGCCGAGCGCCTGGGCATCCCCCAGATCGAGCGCTGCGACCTGATCGGCCAGCTGATGGCGGGCCATCCCTTCGCCGTGGGCGTCAGCGGCACGCACGGCAAGACCACCACCACCTCGATGCTGGCACAGGCCTTCGT
>CACYET010000140.1:653-6038 GCA_902773515.1 uncultured Eubacteriales bacterium
CCCACCATCCACATCGGCGGCGAGCTGGACTTCATCGGCGGCTCCACCCGCGTGGGCGGCGGCCACGACTTCATCTGCGAGGCCTGCGAGTACAACGCCAGCTTCCTGCACTTCAAGCCGACGATCGCCGTGATCACCAACATCGACGAGGATCACCTCGACTTCTATAAGGACATCGACGACATTGAATCGGCCTTCGTCAAGTACGCGGCGCTGCTGCCGAAGGACGGCTGGTGCGTAGCCTGGGGCGACGACGCGCGCGCGCGGCGCGTGTGCCTGAACGCCGCCTGCAACCACATGACCTATGGCCTGGGCGAAAACTGCATGCTGCGGGCCGAAAACCTGCGCTACGACGCGCTGGGCCGGGCTTCCTTCACCGCCGTGCTGGAGGGCGCGCCGCTGGGCGATTTCCGCCTGAGCGTGCCCAGCGAGGCCAACATGCTCGACGCGCTGGCCGTGATCGGCGTGTGCCACATCCGCGGGCTGGACATGGCAAAGGTCTCCGAGGCGCTCTCCGGCTTCACCGGCGCACACCGGCGCTTTGAGCTGACCAGCGTCACCGACGGCGTGAAGTGCTACACCGACTACGGCCACAACCCCGCCGAGATCAAAAACGCGCTGAAGATCGCCTCGATGCAGCCGCACAACACGCTCTGGAGCGTGTGGCAGCCGCACACCTATTCCCGCACCAAGACGCTGTTTGACCAGTTCGTCGAGACGTTCGACCTGGCCGACAAGCTGCTGATCACGGACATCATGGGCGCGCGCGAGGCCGACCCCGGCGACATCCGATCCGAAATGCTGCTGGAGCCGCTGCATGCGCGGGGCGTGGACGCCGTGGTGACGCACACGTTCGACGACACAGAAGCCTGGCTGCGCGCGCACTGGCAGAGCGGCGACATCATGGTCAGCCACGGCTGCGGCGATATCGACCTGCTGAACGAGCAGATCGCCCGCCACGGCGACACGAAGCGCTGAGCGCCATTCCACTTACGGAGGAATCACCTTGAAGAAGCTATTGAGCCTTGCGCTCGTACTCGCGCTGTGCGCGGTCGGCCTTTGCGCCTGCCGGAAGTCGGAGCCGAAGGCAGATGATACCGGCGAGGCCAGATCGAACGCCGCGCCCCTGGTCACCGAGGTGCCGGACGAGGGCTATCACGGCGAGGAGGACCAGAGCGCCGCGCTGGAGGCCATGCCCACGCTGGAGCCCCCCGTGCCGGTGGACGGGAACGAATCCTCCGGCGAGGAGGACTACTTCAGCATCGACGCGATGCTGAACGGTTCCGGCAACGAGGCGGCCGAGGCCCCGCCCGGGGAGGGCGAATCGACCGGCGACGACGCACCCGCAAAGTCTGCCAGCGCCGTGGACACCAGCACCTACCAGTACTCCGCCCTGACGGATACCTCGCTGGGCTTCACCTTCAACTATCCCTCTCACTGGGAGAACGTGCCCGGGGTGTACACGATCTGCTTCCGCGAGAAGGTGGAGGAAGGCGACTTCCCCGCCCGCGTGGCCATCACCGCCAAGACGCTGGTGCACACGCCGGACGAGCTGGCGATGACCGAACAGCTTACGGAATACCTGCGGCTGGTGCACAAGCAGTACGAGGCCGCCACCTTCCAGGCCGGCACGCCGAACAGCGAGGAGACCTTCCTCGGCAAGCCCGCCATGAGCAACACCTACCTCGCCTACTCCGGCGACCACGAGGTGAAGGGCTACATCATCGGCACCGCCGTGGGCCGCACGATGTACGTGTTCCACTTCTGCGCTACCTACGAGGACTACGGCGCGATGGAGAGCATGATGCGCTACATGGTCAAGTCGGCGGAGATGGTGAACCAGGAGAAGTAGGCGCTTTATCGGAATAGAAAAGATCCTTCGCTTCGCTCAGGATGACAATGTTTGGACTACGCAAATCGTTGTCATCCTGAGCGCTAGCGAAGGATCTTTTATCAGCCTTTCTCTAGTAGACGACCACCTTCGTCTTCGCCGGGCAGTTCGTCCAGATCCACTTCGCGTCCTCCACGCTCAGGCGCACGCAGCCGTGGGAGGCGCGACTGCCGAGGTGGTTGACGGAGCTCTGGGTCACCGCACCGCCCTTGCTGTTGTACAGCACGGAGTGGAACATGATGTCGCCCTGGATATAGTAGGCGTACTGGGCCCAGCAGGAGAACTTGGTGAAGTAGTGCCAGCGCGCGCCGGGGCCGGTGCTGTCGATGAAGGTGCCGGTGGGCGTCGGCGAGGATTTGCGGCCGGTGGAGCACTTCATCGTACGCACCAGGTCCGTGTACTCGCCGTTGGCGTCCGGCGCGTAGGCGTACACGCGCTGGTCGGCGACGCTCACCTTCAGCACGTACGGCTTCAGCGCCTTCTTCGCGTTCTCGTCGAACAGCGTGGCGAGCGTCGCGTGGTCGGCCGCGCCGGTCTCGGGCAGCGCGTGTCGCCGCTGGAACGCGGTGACGGCCTGCACCGTGCCCGCGCCGTACTGGCCGTCCAGCGCGCCGGTGTAGTATTCCAGCGTGGTCAGCCTGCGCTGCAGGCGCACCACGTCGCGCCCGGCGGAGCCGCTGCTCATGTCGGCGGGGATGGCCGGGAAGCGGTCGGAGTAGAAGTCGTCCAGCAGGATCGGGTCCGCGACGCCGTTGACCTTCACGGTCGCCTCCTCGCCCTCCGTCGCGGAGGCTGCCGCCGCTTCGCCCTCCAGCTCGCGCATATACGCCTGCAGCGTCTCCACGCCCGCCCGGGTGGACGCGCCGTAGCCGCCGTCCACGGCGATGGACGCGAAGCCCAGCACGCGCAGCCGCTTTTGCAGCTTCGACACGGCCTCGCCGGTGGAGCCCTGCGTCAGCATGGCGTTGTCCGGCTTGACTGCGTCCGCGGAGAACAGCCGCGCCTGGGTGGCCATGTCGGCCACGCCGGTCTGGTCGACGCCGCAGTAGTACTGGAAGATGCGTATGGCGCGCGCCGTGCCGCCGGCAAACACGCCGTCGGGCTCGTCGGTGGTGTAGCCGAGGTTCAGAAGCCGCCGCTGCACGCGGGTGACCGCGCTGCCCTCGTCGCCGGTGCGCAGGTCGGCGCGGCTGGGCTTGAAGTCGCCGCTGAACAGGTACGCCTGCAGCATGCTGTCGGCCACGCCGTCGACGGGCGTCACGGGCTCGGGCACGGGCGTGGGCTCCGGCTCCGTTGTCGGCGCGGGCGTCACCGCCGCCAGCGCGATGGTGTACGCCTGCGGCGTGGGCGTGGGCCGGGGCGTCGGCGTCGGGGTGGGCGTCGCGTTCGGCAGGGCGTCGATGGCGTCCTGCTCCAGCTCGCGCACGTATTCCTCCAGTTCGCGCACGGCCTGTTGCGTCCGATCGCCGTAGAAGCCGTCGGCCCCGCCGGACAGGTAGCCCAGCTCGATCAGTCGCGCCTGGAGGCGCTGCGTGGCCGAGCCGTTCACGTCCAGCCGGAGCTCGGGGTAGTACGGCACGGTGGCGATCACGTCCTCCAGCAGTAGGTCCTCGCTGGCCCACGCGGGCATGCCGGTCTCGCCGGGCTGCGCCGACGCGCGCTGCGCGCGGTAGCGCTCGGCCACGACGTTCGCCAGCGACTCGGAGTCTGCGCGCACGTTCTGCACCGCGCCGAGCACGAGCTGCTTGAGCCAGTCCTCGATCGTGGCCCACTGCCCCTCGCCCATCGCGCCGCCCTTCAGCGCAAAGCGAAACTCGACGTTCAGCACGTCGCCCTTGCTGCTCACCAGCTCCTGGTTCACGCTGCGGCGCTCGATCTGCGCGTCCGCGGGCAGGTCCAGGTCGTAGTGGATGCTGGTCTGCCTGGGCGCGTTCGCAGGGTCCATCAGCTTGGTGATGTCCGCCTGCCACGCGCCCTCTTCCGTATTTTCAGCGCTGGTGAAGGCCACCGCCGAGGCGGCGAGCGCGATCAGCAGCGCGATCGACAGTAACCACTTGACTTGCTTCATTCGAATCCCTCCGGCTCGTTTGATGCATACCATAGACGCGCACACACCGCAATTGGTTGCATCACACGGCCAGCTGTCACACGCTCCGTTTGCTGGAAATTTCTTCCAAAAATGGTGGATTTTCCAGTGGAATGATATCATTATACATGGCATAGAGGTTCGTAGCAATCATGAGGATTTGAACAAACGGGTACATATTTGTGGCGATGGGAAAGATGAAGACGAAGATCCTTCGCTCCGCTCAGGATGACACGTTTGCGGAAGCCGCTGTGTTGTCATCCTGAGCGAAGCGAAGGATCTTTTCCTTTTGTCTATTATACTATCTCCGAAAGTCTATCCTTCCGCCCACTCGAAGTTCTGCGTGATGATCTGCGCCTTGTCGGCGGCCACGTGCAGTATGCCGCCCTCGACATGGGCCTTCCGGACGTTGCCGGCGGCGTCGGTCACGCGGGCCTCGCCCTGCCCCAGCGACGCGGAGTAGTCGATGTGGTGCGGCAGGATGGCCACGTCGCCGCCGGTGGTGCGCACCACCACGCGCTGGGCGTCGTCGTCGTAGAACTCGCCCTGGGGCGTGACGATCGTCAGGTGAATCAGCGCCATGGCTTACTCTCCCCTTTTCGCCTTCTCAACGGCCTCGTCGATCGTACCCACGAACAGGAACGCGCTCTCGGGCAGGTCGTCGTGCAGGCCGTCGATGATCTCTCGGAAGCCGCGGATGGTCTCCTTCAGCGGCACGTAGCGGCCCTCCATGCCGGTGAACTGCTCGGCCACGTGGAAGGGCTGGCTGAGGAAACGCTGAACCTTCCTGGCGCGCGACACGATCAGCTTGTCCTCGTCGGAGAGCTCGTCCATGCCCATGATGGCGATGATGTCCTGCAGCTCCTTGTAGCGCTGGAGGATGCTCTGCACCTTTCGGGCCACTTCGTAGTGATCCCTGCCGACGATCTCCGGCGTGAGGATGCGGCTGGTGGAATCCAGCGGGTCCACGGCGGGATAGATGCCCAGCGACGCGATGGAGCGGCTCAGAACCGTCGTGGCGTCCAGGTGGGCAAAGGTCGTGGCCGGGGCCGGGTCGGTCAGGTCGTCCGCGGGCACGTAGACAGCCTGCACGGACGTGATGGAGCCCTTCTTGGTGGAGGTGATGCGCTCCTGCAGGGCGCCCATCTCCGTGGCCAGCGTCGGCTGGTAGCCCACGGCGCTGGGCATGCGGCCCAGCAGGGCCGAAACCTCGGAGCCCGCCTGGGTGAAGCGGAAGATGTTGTCGATGAACAGCAGCACGTCCTGGTTCTCGCGGTCGCGGAAGTACTCCGCCATCGTAAGGCCCGACAGCGCCACGCGCATCCTGGCTCCCGGCGGCTCGTTCATCTGGCCGTAGACCAGGGCGGTCTTGTTGATGACGCCGCGCTCCTGCATCTCGTTGTACAGG
>CACYET010000141.1 GCA_902773515.1 uncultured Eubacteriales bacterium
CGGCGATGGGCGTGGTGGAGGAATCCTGGCCGGGATCGTAGAGCAGGCCGATGTTCGCGGCGTCGGGGTTGGCGGCGAAGATCAGGTCGAGCACCGCGTTGGTGTTCAGGAAGTCGGAGGTGCCGGTGATGTTCGCGCCGGGGGCCTCCAGGCTCTCCACGAGGCCCGCGCTCAGCGGGTCGGACACGGCGGCGAACACGACGGGGATCGGGTTGTCCTCGGTGGCGGCCTGCATCTGCATGGCCACGGGCGTCGCCACGCCCACCATCAGGTCCACGCCGTCGGCGATGAAGTCCGCCACGATCTGCTGGATCACGGCGTTGTCGGCGTTGCCGTTCTGGTAGTCGATCTCGAAGGTCACGCCCTGCTCCTCGCCGATGGCGGCGAGCTGGTTCTCAACGTTCTCGACGATCTGGTCCAGGGAGGCGTGGTCCACATACTTGCAGATGCCCACCTTGTAGGTCGCGCCCTCGGCGAGGGCGGCGGCGCTCAGCAGCATGGCCAGGGCGACGATGGCGCAGATGATCTTCTTCATGGTTTTGTCCTCCTGAAAATGTATTCCTTCACAGCGGCGGGGTGAAAAAAAGCCCCATATCCCACGCGGAGATATGAGGCGGAAAAACTTTTCCGTTGTGCCACTCACATTGATCTTTCGATCCACTCTGTCCGTACCATCATACGGCGCGGATTGATAACGGGTCCGCATTCCCGTCCCTTCATACTGACTTGCGCGTTCCGAAGGGCCCTGAAAAGTCCATTCAGCGAATCCGTCATGCCGCATTCCCACTGTCGGCGGCTCTCTTGGATGACCGCAAAGACGCTTACTACTCTTTTCGTCCCGGTTTCTGTGAAGTTGGTGCTATTATAATGCCGATTCCGGCGCTTGTCAAGCCCTATTCCAAAAATATTTTTTGTGAAATCTCGGGAAATGTTCGGGTTTTCTTTGCTATCGCTGGCTCTTGAAGCCCTCGTAGCGCGGCTCGTAGCGGTAGTGCAGCGCGGCCTCAATCAGCTCCAGCGCGAACACGCCCAGCCGCTCGTCCAGCAGGATATCGATGCGCCGGGTGTTCTGGCGGATCCACTCCCCTACGTTTTCAGCCGTCAGGCCCGGGCGCGCCATCGCCTCGTCTGCCAGCAGCGACTTCGCCAGCGTGCTCTGCGCGCCCTGCGCCTGGTAGTGCTGGCTGAAGAAGCGGGCGTTGCTCCTCGGCCCGGCCTTGCCGATCTTCAGGAATTCGTCGTTGTACAGGAACGCGTAGACGCCCATCCTGCCGCGCGGCAGCGGTTTGGGCGCGTGGGGCCGGCCGCGGTCCACGATCTCGTAGCCGCCGTCGATCTCCCGGCCCAGCGCCGTCGTCACGCCGCGGATGACGCGCTCGAACTGCGCGGGATAGTCGGCGTCCCCGGCGGGGACGGCCCGCGGCGAAGCGTCCGCCAGCGCCGCCTCCAGCTCGCCCTCGAGGGGATAGAAGCGGTAGGGGCGCTGCGAGCGGTCCACCCATATCCTCTGCGCGTTTTCCAGCGCGCCGCACTCGTTGTTGATGTGCTGGAAGCGCTTGCCCAGCAGGTCGGACAGCTCCCGCGTCGAAAGCCCGGGCCGCACGATCAAATGCGCCAAGATCAGATCGCCCACCGTCACGCCGATCCCTCCCCGTCCAATCGCGTCGAGGCGTCGCCCACCGCGATCGTTTTGTTAAATACAGTTTATCACAAGCGCGTTCGCCGGTCAAGCCCGCGCGACGGATACATAATTGCCCGAACGGCGGTTCAGAATAGGTCTGTCATTTATCTTTGCACGGGAGGAGCGATGCGCATGGACAGGCAGCAGCTGCCGCACACGTCGATGGAGCCGGACATCCCGGCGCAGGTCACGGAGGTCCGCGCGCCGGCGCGCGCGCAGGGACACGAGGCACGCAACGAGAGGGAGGCGATCGGATGAGCCGGCAGCCCTTTACCCCGGACCAGTACCGCGAGCTGGTCTCGAAGCTGACCCCGCCCAGCCGCATGCTGCGGGGCTACTGGCGCGCTTTCTGGGTGGGCGGACTGATATGCGCCGTCGGCCAGGCGCTGACGCTGTGGGCGGAAAAGCTGAACCTGGGCGAGGTCACCGCGCCGATGTTCACCACCAGCGTGCTGGTGTTCGCGGGCACGACGCTGACGGGCCTGGGCGTGTATGACCGGATCGGCAAGTACGCCGGGGCGGGCTCGGCCATCCCGGTGACGGGCTTCGCCAACTCCGTGGCGGCCCCGGCCATCGAGTTCCAGCGGGAGGGCGCGATCATGGGCGTCGGCGCGCGGCTGTTCACGCTGGCGGGGCCGGTGCTGGCCTACGGCATCGCGTCGTCGGTGGCCGTGGGCATCCTCTACTGGCTGGCGAGGGGGTGGGTGCTGTGAGCCGCGCCGGGGAGCAGACCTTCGTCTACGACCGCCCGCCCCGCGTCGCCGCGCACCAGAGCGTCGCCGGTCCCAAGGAGGGCAAGGGGCCGCTGGCGGCCTGGTTTGACGCGATCCTGGAGGACGACCTGCTGGGCCAGAAGAGCTGGGAGCTGGCCGAGATGGAAATGGTGCGCCGATGCGTACAGGCCGCGCTGAACGAGGCCCGACTGCCGGACGCGCGCGTGCAGGCCATGCTGGGCGGCGACCTGAACAACCAGATCATCGCCTCGTCGTTCGCCGCGCGGGCGCTGGGCGCGCCGTTCATCGGGCTGTACGGCGCGTGCTCCACGTTCGTGCAGGCGCTGGTGATCGGCTCGGCGCTGATCTCGGGCGGGCATCTCGAAAACGCCGTGTGCGTCGCCTCCAGCCACTACTGCACCGCCGAGCGCCAGTTCCGCTTCCCGCTGGAGCTGGGCACGCAGCGCCCGCCCCAGGCCTCCTGGACGGCCACAGCCTGCGGCTGCGCGCTGCTGGACAACGCGGAAGGCGCCGGCGGGCTTCGGATCACCTGCGGCACGGTGGGCAGGATCATCGACCTGAACATCTCCGACGCCAACCACATGGGCGCGGCGATGGCCCCGGCGGTGTTCGACTGCATCGCGGCGCACATGGCGGACACCGGGCGAAGCGCCGCCGACTACGACCTGATCGCCACCGGCGACCTGGGCTGGATCGGGCGCGATTTGCTGCTGGAGCTGGCGGGCGCGGCGAAGCTGGAGCTGCCGCCAGAGGTTCTGATCGACTGCGGCGCGAGCCTGTTCTACCAGGAGCAGGACGCCCACGCCGGCGGCAGCGGCTGCGGGTGCGTGGCGTCGGTGGGCTGCGGCTGGCTGATGAAGCGGCTGGAGGCCGGGGACATCCGAAGGCTGCTGCTCGTGGGCAGCGGGGCCATGTTCTCCCCCACCAGCAGCCAGCAGGCCCAGAGCGTTCCGGGCATCGCCTACGCGGCCTGCATCGAAAGGGAGGATTGAATGGACACGGTATGGCTGTTTGTCAAGGCGTTCGTCGTGGGCGGGCTGATCTGCGACGCGGGCCAATTCCTGATCATGAACACGAAACTGACCAACGCCCGCATCCTGGTGCTGTTCGTGACGGGCGGCGCGCTGTTGACGGGGATCGGGCTCTACAAGCCGCTGGTGGACTTCGCCGGGGCGGGCGCGACGGTGCCGCTGACGGGCTTCGGCTATTCGCTGGCGATGGGCGCGATCGAGGCGGTGAACCGCTACGGCTTCTGGGGCGCGTTTTCGGGCGGCGTCACGCGCACCGCGGCGGGCGTCACGGCGGCGATCGTGTTCGGGCTTCTGAACGCGCTGATCTTCAAGCCCCACGCGAAGCCGTGAGGCCCATTGACAAATAATAACAATGCACGGGGAGGAAAGCGGCCCGCAACACTTGAAAAAATAACGTGGCGGCGGTATAATAGCGCCATCCACATTACGATGGAACGAGGGAAGAGAACATGCTGGACATCAATCTGATTCGCACGAACCCCGATCTGGTGCGGGAGAACATCAAAAAGAAGTTCCAGGACGAAAAGCTGGTCCTGGTGGACGAGGTCGTGGCCCTGGACAAGCAGAACCGCGAGGCCATCCAGCGCGCGGACTACCTGCGCTCCCAGCGCAACAAGATCTCCAAGCAGATCGGCGCGCTGATGGGCCAGGGCAAGAAGGACGAGGCCGAGGCCGCCAAGCAGCAGGTCAAGGACATGCAGGACGAGCTGGCCGAGATCGAGCAGAAGGAAGTCGAGTACGCCGAGGAGATCCGCAAGCGCATGCTGGTGATCCCCAACATCATCGACGACTCCGTGCCCATCGGCAGGGACGACAGCCAGAACGTGGAAAACGAGCGCTTCGGCGAGCCCGTGGTGCCCGAGTGGGAGATCCCCTACCACGTGGACATCATGGAGCGCCTGAACGGCATCGACCTGGACGCCGCGCGCCGCACGTCCGGCAACGGCTTCTACTACCTCAAGGGCGACATCGCGCGCCTGCACAGCGCCATCCTCTCCTACGCGCGCGACTTCATGATCGACCGCGGCTTTACCTACTACGTGCCGCCGTTCATGATCCACGGCAACGTCGTCACCGGCGTGATGAGCTTTGCCGAGATGGAGAACATGATGTACAAGATCGAGGGCGAGGACCTCTACCTGATCGGCACCAGCGAGCACAGCATGATCGGCAAGTTCATCGACCAGATGCTCAATGAGGACGAGCTGCCCCAAACGCTGACCAGCTATTCCCCGTGCTTCCGCAAGGAGGTCGGCGCGCACGGCATCGAGGAGCGCGGCGTGTACCGCATCCACCAGTTCGAAAAGCAGGAGATGGTCGTGGTCTGCAAGCCCGAGGACAGCATGATGTGGTACAACCGCCTCTGGCAGAACACGGTGGACTTCTTCCGCACGCTGGACATCCCGGTGCGCACGCTGGAGTGCTGCTCGGGCGACCTGGCGGATTTGAAGGTGAAGAGCTGCGACGTGGAGGCCTGGAGCCCCCGCCAGCAGAAGTACTTTGAGGTCGGCTCCTGCTCGAACCTCGGCGACGCGCAGGCGCGCCGGCTGAAGATCCGCGTCAAGGGCGCGGACGGCAAGAAGTACCTGCCCCACACGCTGAACAACACCGTCGTGGCCCCGCCGCGCATGCTGATCGCGTTCCTGGAGAACAACCTGCAGGCCGACGGCTCCATCCGCATCCCCGAGGCGCTGCGCGCCTACATGGGCGGAAAGAGCGAGATCCGGTAAACGAGAGAGTTTAGAGTTGAGAGTTTAGAGTTGAGATAAACAGCTATCCAATCTAAACTCTTAACTCTAAACTCTAAACTCTTTTGGAAGGTGGTTACATCATGGACTTCACGAACCTCTCCGCCTACCTCGACACCCTCGCCTCCGTCGGCGTTCCGGGGTGCGACCTGGCCGTCTGGCGGGCGACGCGGCGCTGACCGAGCCCGTGCGCGGCGACGAGACCTACAACCTCTACTCCGCCACCAAGGTGTTCACCACCTGCGCGGCGATGCAGCTGATCGAGCGCGGCGTCATCAGCCTGGACGACCCGGTGAGCGCGTACCTGCCCGCCTATGCGCATCTGACCGTGAAGGACGGCGACACCGTGCGCCCGGCGAAGCGCACGATGACCGTTCGCCACCTGATGAGCATGCAGGGCGGCATGGACTACGACATGACCTCGCCCAGCTTCCTGGCGCTGATCGAGGAGGTCGGGCCCGCGGCCAGCACGCGCCAGCTGGTGGACGCGAAGGCGAAGGACCCGCTTCAGTTCGAGCCGGGCACGAACTTCCTGTACAGCGTGTGTCACGACGTGCTGGCCGCGGTGATCGAGGTCGCCTCCGGCAAGCGCTTCTCCGAATACCTGAAGGAGAACATCTTTGACCCGCTGAGGCTTTGCACCGTCACGTTCAGACCGACGGATGCCGTCCTGGCGCGCATGGCGCAGCAGTATGAGTTCAGCGACGCGCTGAAGAAGCCCGTGCCGATGCCGGACGACTCCAACAACTACCGGCTCACGCCGAACTACGAGAGCGGCGGCGCGGGGCTGATCGCGGACGTGAAGGACTACATCACCTTCGCGGACGCGCTGGCCTGCGGCGGCGAAGCCCGGGACGGCGCGCGCATCCTCTCGCCGGAGATGATCCAGCTCTGGAGCGCCAACCAGCTGGGGCCCGCCAGCCGCGCGTCGTTCGACGAATGGCAGCGGCTGGGCTACTCCTACGCGCTGGGCGTGCGCACCCGCGTGTCCACCGCCGTCGGCGGGCGCGGGCAGATCGGCGAGTTCGGCT